>NZ_JAUBPR010000300.1:0-1170 GCF_036700845.1 Microcoleus sp. S13_C5 | reverse complement strand
TGACAAATTAGTTTAGAAACATTATATTTGTATTGACCAATCCTTACTAAATGTCAATACCAATCAAGTTAACCAAAAAGGAGCTTCTGTATTTGGAAGCAGAAAAGGCGTCAGGCAATCTGAGTTTACGGAAATATAACCGGATAAACATTTTGCTTTTGTTGAATAAAGGGAAAAGGAATGGAGAAATCGAAGATTTTCTTGGAGTTGACCGAATTACTATCTGGAGAACAAAATGCAAGTACCAGGAACGCGGTATAGAAAGGGCTTTAGAGGAAGAAGACCGGCCAGGGCAGCCTAAAAAGTATGCGACAGACCATGAAGCGGAGTTAGCAGCACTGGCTTGCGGTCCTTGCCCGGAAGGACGCAAACGTTGGACAATACGTCTGCTAACACAAACTCTGAAATCTAAGCGGGGTTTTGAGACCCTAAACAGAGAAACCGTACGACTTGCTTTAAAAAAAATGAATGTAAACCTTGGTTAAAGAAAATGTGGTGCATTCAGGAAATAACGCCGGAGTATAGAAGACGGATGTACAGACTGTTAGATATATACAAGGGAAAATATGAGGCGGCATATCCTGTAATTTGCATGGATGAAAAAAGCAAACAACTTCTGGAAGACATGCGACCGCCTATTCCGGCAAAATCTGGAAGCTATGAGAAATATGATTATGAGTATAAAAGAAAAGGCACCTGCAATATCTTTATGGCTGTAGCGCCAAAAGCCGGAATGCGTTTTGTAAAAGTGACAGATACGAGAACCAAGGCTGACTTCGCCTATTTTATAGAGGATTTAGTAGAGGTACATTTTGCGCATGCAAGCTGTATCCAATTAGTGTTGGACAATTTGAATACGCATTTTGAAGGATCCCTTATGGAAACGTTTGGTTTAGAGAAAACCCGCAGACTCATGAAAAAAATCCGGTTTATTCATACACCCAAGCATGCAAGCTGGTTAAATATGGCTGAAATTGAAATAAACATAATGGATCGGCAATGTACAGGAGGCAGAATAGCCAGCAAAAGAAGGCTAAATGAAGAAGTGCAAAAATGGTCAAGGGAACGAAACAAAGAAAAGTGTGTAATAGAATGGAAATTTACACGGCAGGATGCGGATAAAAAACTCGCAAAACACTATGTTTCATAATTAATTTGTCAATACACTAG
>NZ_JAUBPR010000016.1:75191-89400 GCF_036700845.1 Microcoleus sp. S13_C5 | reverse complement strand
GGTCGAGGGACTACTGCTCGAAGAGCGCCCCATTTAATTAGAGCTGTATAACATTTTGAACTTCTATATTTTTCACTACGTTTAAGTTAGTTATATTATACCTCATCTTTCTAATAAATGCTATAATTTGCCGATGATTTGATATTGCATCAAATTTTTCCTGTTTCCAACTGTATTTTCTTCGGACAAATGTCATCATCGTACCAACCAGTCAAAGCCACGGCCAAAGCATCCGCCGCATCGTCGGGTTTCGGAATATAACCCAACTCTAACTCCCGCGCCACGGCATCTTGCACTTCAGATTTATCGGCATTACCGCGGCCCGTCAAAGCTTGCTTAATTTGAGCCGGCGTAAACTCGAATAACGGCACTCCACACTGCGCCAATACTAGCGTCAAAACGCCCCGCGCTTGCGCTACAAGTATCGTATTTCCCATCTTGTAAAAGAACAGTTTCTCGGCAATTGCTATATCGGGTTTAATCTGTTCAATTACCTCGTGCAAATCGTCGTAAATTGTTTTCAAGCGCTGTCCCATTTCCTGTTTTGGCGTTGTTTGTATGACGCCGCAATCAATCAGGGAAACGCTGTTTTTATCTTGTTTTCCGGGGACAATTTGACAGGAAATTGCCCCGTAGCCGAGATTTGCCAAGCCCGGATCTAATCCTAAAATTCGTTTTTCCATTGCCAGAATTAGTAATTGGGAATGGGAATTAGGTATGAAAATTTGGGAAGGTTTCATCACCACCAATTACCCATTACCAATTACCAATTACCAATTACCCCTCAGTTGTTTCTAGGCCGAATACCCGATCGAACACTTTAGTCACTTTATACCCCGAATCTATTGATTCTAGCGGGTCTTTCCGTAACCGGTGCCGCAAACACAGAGTCATCACCCGGCGAATATCGTCCACAGTCACCTCTGTGCGGCATTCCAAAGCCGTGAAAGCTTTCGCAGCCCGATTCGTCACCAAATCGCCCCGCAGCCCGTCTACGTCTAATTCAGCGCAAACTTGGGAGATTTTTACCCGCAACTCTCGATCGATAGTTACCGATTTCAATCTTTCCTGGGCTTCCACCAACTTCTGCTGCATATCATCTTGTTCGTGCTGATATTTCGCGAGAAACTCCGCTGGATTTTGGTCAAAACTCGATCGCTGTTCGACAATTTCCACTCTTAAATTCGGGTCTTTTACAGTCCGAATTTCTGCGTGCATCCCAAATCTATCGAGCAACTGCGGCCGCAATTCTCCTTCTTCTGGATTCCCGGAACCGATTAAAATAAACTTAGCCGGGTGGCGGATCGAAATGCCTTCTCTTTCAACAGTATTCCAACCGCTGGCGGCAGAGTCGAGCAAAACATCGACTAAATGATCGTCGAGCAAATTGACTTCATCAACGTACAGAATGCCACGGTTAGCTTTAGCTAAAAGCCCCGGTTCAAAAGCTTTAACACCTTCCGACAAAGCTTTCTCGATGTCGATCGTACCGCAAACTCGGTCTTCGGTAGCGCCCAAAGGTAAATCTACCATTTGAACTTTCTTGCGGGCGATTTTAATCTCAGTTTGAGATAAAGTGCGATCGCGCACCTCATCGCTCATCAAATCTGGATCGCTGGGATGACTGTTAAAAGGATCGTCAGCCACCACCTCAATTTCCGGCAGCAAATCAGTGAGGGCGCGGATTGTGGTAGATTTACCAGTACCTCGATCGCCCATAATCATCACCCCGCCAATTTTGGGATCGATGACATTCAACAGCAGCGCCAGTTTCATCTCCTCCTGGCCAACAATTGCAGTGAAGGGAAAAACAGCGCGGCGGGCTGGGGTAGCGGTAACGGTTGGTAGAGCGCCCGCATTTAGGGTATTGCTGACTTCGGCAGTAGGACTCACAGGATAACTCAAAATATAATAATTGCTTGTTTATTGTGACATATAGGTGGACAACAGTCGATCTGCAGCCTTGAAATCCAAGTACAGAGTTTGTCTGATTCCTCTCAAAACCCCGCCAAAAACAGACTATTTCTGAGACACAGAACGCGCAAACTCTAAAATTTGTTGCTGACGTTCATCAGACAAACGTTCAACCATCGCAGCTAATAGCTCAGATACAGACAACCAACGCCTTTCTTTCGACTTCCAAACAACTAAAAACTGCTCGGTAGACAGAGTACACAAAGCTATCGTTTCGCCAGAGCAATCGCTAAACTCTACCTCGTAATTTCCATCATCATAACAATCTACAATTGCCCCTCTAACACCCTGGTGCAAATTAGATTCAGGCAATGTTACTAACAATTCGACTATATCAAATAATTCTGGCACGATCGTGCTTACCTCCGAACGAATAGTGTTACCAGTCTCGCCCCATTACTACCCGGTTCTACGATCCAACCTGTACGGACAATCCCCTGCTGTCCCTGTGCGCCCAGAATTTCCAAGTCTACAGTATAGCGCTGTCCGTGTTTGTCATTTAGTCCTAAAACTGCTTCAGCATCAAGAGTTTTAGCTGAAATCTGTGCTAATAGCAATTCATAGTTGTCTTGGCTAAATCCTAAACGACGCTGAAATATGACAGCTTTATCGCTACCGACTGGATTATCTAAATTAAGAGCATACTCTGTTAATTTTCGAGGATCGATAACGAGATGGCTGACAAGTTCTTTCAGCTTCATGTTTGTTTACATAACACTAATTTTAGCATCCAACAGATTAAAGAGCTGTTTTGGGAACCCGATCGACTTTCAATTTTAGCTCTAACGTACAATAACTAATAACTAATAACCCACAACTACCACTCCGGCTCGGAAGCCATCAAAGCAGTCGCAGCCTCGCTCGGTAAGGGCTTAGCAAAAAAATAACCCTGACCGTATTCGCAGCCGATCGACCTCAACCTAGCTAATTGTGCCGCCGTCTCCACTCCCTCAGCAATCACATCCATACCCAAAGCATGAGCCAGCGCCACAATCGTCCGCACGATCGCCACATTCTCTCCCTCGCTTTCGATCTCCATTCGCCCCACAAACGACTTATCAACCTTCAAAGTATCCGTAGGAAACCGACTCAAATAACTCAACGACGAATAACCCGTGCCAAAATCATCAATTCCCAAATTCACATTTAACGCTTTCATCTGCTTCAAAACCGCGATCGCCGACTCCACATCCTCCATCACCACACTCTCCGTAATCTCCAACTTCAAACTTTCGGCACTCAAACCCGTTGTTTCCAAAATCACCTTCAGACGATCGACCAAATCCGGCTGAGCAAACTGCTTCCCAGATAAATTTACACTCATAATCAAAGGTTGCTCGAAACCAAACATTTCCTCCCACAGCCGCAACTGCCGGCAAGCCTCCTCCAGCACCCACTCACCCAGCGGCACAATTGCCCCCGTTTCCTCAGCCACCGGAATAAACTTCATCGGCGGAATCAAACCCCGCAGCGGGTGTTGCCAGCGTACCAAAGCCTCAAACCCAATAATCTTCCCGCTTGCCAAAGATACAAACGGCTGGTAGTGCAGCAAAAACTCCTGACGCTTGAGGGCCATCCGCAAATCAGTTTCCAACTGCAACCTCTCCACCGCCAAAGCGTGCATCGAAGCATTAAACACCTGATACCTTCCCGTTCCCAAAGCCTTCGCCCGGTACATCGCCGTGTGGGCGTCCCGCAGCAAGTGTTCCGGCTGTTCCCTGACAGTAGCAGCGGGTTCGCCCCCCAGGGCAATCCCGATGCTCGCAGTGACAAACACCTCCTGCCCCTTCAACTCAAAAGGTACAATTAAAGCTTGGTGAATTCGATCTGCCAAATCCACGGCACTGTCAACATCAATATTCCTCACCAAAATCGCAAAATCGTCGCCCCCCACCCGCGCCACAGTATCCCCAGAGCCAATAATCGCCCTCAACCGCAGCACCACCGCCATCAGCAGTTCATCCCCCACCAAATGACCCAAAGAATCATTAATCACCTTAAACCTGTCTAAATCCAGAAACAGCACCGCAAACATATAGCTGCGGCGGCCCCTAGTATTGGCGATCGCCCGCCCCAGGCAATCCACGAACAAATCCCGGTTGGGCAAACCCGTCAGAGAATCGTGAAAAGCATCGTAAAGCTTCCTGTAAGCGCTGACACCCACACCAGTCACCAACAAACCCAAAGTCGGGGACACTAACGGTACCCACCCACCCCCAGTAAAAATCCCATAACTAATCCCCAACAGCCCCATCAATCCCGCACCCCCAGCCAATCCCGCCCTCACAGGATGCTGAATCCGCCAAGCCAAAACCCCGCCAACCATGGCCCAAGCACCGTTCCACAAAATTTCCGCCCATTCCGGCCACACCCAAAACAGCGATCGTCCATCCAAAACCGCACTCAATATTTGGCTGAGCATTTGCGCGTGCAGCAACACCCCCGGCATTTTCGGACTTTGCTTTTTAACCGGGCTGTAAGGCGTCAAAAACAAATCTCTGGTACTCGGTGCCGTCGTCCCGATCAACACAATCTTGTCCTTAACCCAGCTTGGGTCAATTTCTCCCTTCAATACCTGCCTGATACTGACTTGTCGCGCCACCTCCTTACCAGAACGGTATTTGAGCAGAATTTGGTAGCCTGTGGCGTCGAGATTTGCATAGCCCCCGCTGTTAGCAGTCAAAGGCAGAAATTCTGCCTTTCCCCAGTTGATTTGGTGGGGATGAACACGGCTATTTTCCGGCTGCACTCTGTCTTTGAAATACAGCAAAGCCACTTGCACAGAAAAAGAGAAAGCAGTATTCTTCTGTGCTTTGTTGGAGACTGAAAGCAAATTGCGGCGCACAACGCCATCAGGATCGAGCACGAAGTCGTTAAAACCAAGCCGATCGGGGGGTATCCCCGGGGGCGCAGGCACTCCCTGACTTTCTGAATCGCTCAATTTATAGATCGCCACCACATTCGGTGCTTTCAGCTTGGCCAGCAATTCTTGGTGTCCCGGCCCTTGAGGCAAATCCCGGTACAAATCCAAACCGATGACTTTTGGCTGATACTTTTGCAGTTTTGTCAAGGTTTGAGCGATCGCGCCGTCGGAAATCGGAAATCTCCCCAAAGCTTGAATATCGGCCTCAGAAATTCCCACTACCAGCAGTCGCGGATCGGGGCCCGAATCTGGCTGCAAGCGCACTAACGAGTCAAAACTCCCCAATTCCAAGCCTTGCAGGCCTCCCAACTGCCGAACTCCCATATTCAGCAGCGTTACAGTCGCGCCCGCAAGCATTGCAGGCAAAATCCTGACCCGTCGGTTTTGATAACTCAGGTTGAGGCCAGTTGCGACAGACATGACATATCGAAGATTTCGAGAGAATTTGGCAGTCACAGAAAAAATATGTCGGTGCAAATTAGCTTTGCACAAGTCTGTTCTTACAGAATTGAGCTTAATATGAGATTGAATGTAATTTTTTCAGACCTTGTGCCGCAACCGAGTTTCTTTAAGCTAATTACTCGATTTGGCCAAGTATTTCTCGAATGGGAACCGGGTTTTTGAAGATTTGCCGAAAAATCCTGTCTTTCATTCCTTGTTTCCCCAAATTCGCACAAGCGTTAAAATTTAGTCGATCGAACTTTCAGGATATTTTTGAGATTATGGCGAATCAACTTCCGATTCCGGTGATTGTTAACGGTGCCGCAGGCAAAATGGGCCGCGAAGTAATTAAGGCGATCGCTCATGCTAGTGACATGACCTTATTTGGGGCTGTAGACCGCTCTCCTGAGTGCCTCAACGCCGATGCCGGGGAATTAGCCGGATGCGGCCCGTTAGAAGTTCCCATCACTGACGACTTGCAAGGAATGCTGGTATTAGCAGCTCAGGAAAAGCAGTTAGGGGTGATGGTAGATTTTACGCACCCGAAGTCGGTTTATGAAAACGTGCGATCGGCGATAGCTTACGGCATTCGCCCGGTAGTCGGCACTACTGGCTTGAGCAGCGAGCAAATTCAAAAATTAGCTGAATTTGCTGAGAAAGCCAGCATCGGCTGTTTGATCGTACCCAATTTCTCGATCGGCATGGTTTTGCTCCAACAAGCCGCCGTCACGGCATCTCAGTATTTTGAACACGTAGAAATTATCGAGCTGCACCACAATCAAAAAGCCGACGCCCCCAGCGGTACGGCAATTCAAACTGCCCAAATGCTAGCAGAAATGGGAAAAACTTTCAATCCGCCAGAAGTTGAGGAAACCGAAAAATTAGCCGGAGCGCGAGGTTCAGTGGCAGATGAAGGGATTCGCATTCACAGCATCCGTTTACCCGGTTTAATTGCCCACCAAGAGGTAATTTTTGGTGGCGCCGGTCAAGTTTATACTTTACGACACGATACTAGCGATCGCGCTTGTTATATGCCAGGAGTTTTGCTGTCTATACGCAAAGTCCTGGAATTGCGATCGCTTGTTTACGGCCTGGAAAAAATCTTGTAGTCATTAATCATTAGTCATTAGTCATTAGTCATTAGTCATTAGTAATGTGGAATTAATCTAACTTCTAATTTTTGACTTCTAACTTCTGATTTTTGACTTCAACATCAATCCGTTAAATCTGTTAAATCCCTTAATATAATCCGCTTCCGAACAGACAGCCGTTGCATCCGTTACACTCATCCGTTGCCGAACTTCCTATGCTAATTCCCTTAACCCGCGAAACCTTTCAAGAACTAATTCCCGCCGTCGCCACGGGAGCGCAATACAAATATATCTGGGGGAAACCGCCCGATTTTTTGAGGCGAATGTTAATCTCTGCAGTCAGCGTAGTTTTCCTACTTGTAGTTTATAACTTCGCCGGTTCCGATGTCGGACCGCTAGTTTTAATCACCGGATTAATAGCTGGTTTGTACTGGCTGTGGGGGCCTATTTTGTGGGCGAGTTTGCGGAATGCAGAATGCCGTAAATATCAATACTGCGGTTTTTGGCAAGGGCGAGTTTTGGATGTTTACATCACAGATGAAGTCACAAGTCAAGAAGAAACTGTCAATCAAAAAGGACAACTCGTAATAGTTGACAACCTAGAACCACGCATCAACTTAGAAGTTGGCGACAAAACCGGATTTACTACTACACTTCGAGCTCCATTACGGAAAGATCACCAAGGAATTGTCCCGGGCCAAGCTGCTTTAATGTTAATTATGTCAAATCAAGAAGATTTGGGCAGAATTGCCAAAGTTTCAGATATTTATATTCCCAGCCGCGACGTGTGGGTGAGCGACTATCCTTATTTACGCAGGGATTTGTTTGTCGAGATGAGCCAGCAAATTAAAAAAGGCAGGAAAAAAGACCGCGATCGCACTAATCAAAGCAGAGAGGTAAAAAGGCGATCGCCCGCTGATTATTAATTAATAAAACAGAGTTCCTAATCCACGTTCAAGATTCTATTCTGCGGTTGAAACCGCCCAGTCTAATAAAGAAGTTTTCAACGCGTATTTGGTATTAATTTCTGCTCGAAGGGCGAGTTTTCGGACGCCAGAAAAATTCAGACAGCTTCATTTTTGGTTGACCTAGCCGTTTTCGCCACGCTTCCATATAAGTATAAAATACCGGAGTAAGATACAGCGTTAAAACTTGCGAAAATAGCAATCCACCGACGATCGCAATTCCCAACGGACGGCGCGATTCCGAACCGCTACCAACTCCCAGGGCGATCGGCAAAGTTCCAATTAAAGCCGCCATCGTCGTCATCATAATCGGACGGAAGCGGACGATGCAGGCTTCGTAAATAGCATCAAACGCGCTTCTGCCTTCTTGGCGCTGTTTCTCGATCGCAAAATCTACCAGCATAATACCGTTTTTCTTGACAATTCCCACCAGCAGAATAATCCCGATAAACGAATAGAGATTGAGTTCAACCTGAAAGATTACCAGCGTTAACAGTGCACCAAATCCCGCTGACGGCAAACCTGACAAAATTGTCAGCGGGTGAATGAAATCCTCGTACAAAATGCCGAGAATTAAATAAATCACCACAATAGAAACCAGCAACAACCAACCTAAATCGTTAAAAGATTGGTTGAATACCTGTGCTGCACCTTGGAAACTTGTTGTCACTGACGGCGGCAAAACATCCTTTGCAACTTTCTCGATAGCTGCGGTTGCTTGACTCAGTGATGTGCCGGGAAGAGTGTCAAAGGAAATTGTAGCAGAGGGCAATCCAGTTAGGTGATTGACGGTTAGCGGGCCGACTGTTTGGGTGACATTTGCGATCGCACTTAGCGATATCATTTGTCCGGTGTTCGATCGCACGTAAAGCATCGACAAAGCACTCGGATCGCGCTGATACTCAGGCTTGAGCTCTAACACCACCGTAAATTGATTGTTCGGGGTATAAATCGTCGAAACCTGTCCTGAAGCGTAAGCTGCGCTGAGGGTTTTTTGCACTTGTTGAGCACTAACGCCGACGGCTGCGGCTTTGTCGCGATCGACTTTAACTTGAAGCTGAGGCGTGCTCAGTTGCAAATCGCTATCCACACCGCGCAATCCCGGTAGCGTTTTGATTTTAGCTAACAATTCCGGCACCGCTTGACGCAGCGCTTGCAAGTCTAAACTTTGCACCGTAAACTGATATTGTGAATTTGTTTGTTGACCGCCGATCGGAATCGCAGCAGGAGAGCGTAAAAAAGCTTGAATCCCCGGAATACCGCGCAATTTAGGAGTCAGTTGTTGGATGATTTCGTCGGCACTGAGGCGGCGCTGCGATCGGGGTTTGAGCCTAATGGTAATGCGTCCGTTGTTCGCAGAGGCGTTCGGGCCGCTCGCACCTACGGTTGAGTTCAACGCTGCGATGTTGGGATTTTTCCGAATAATATCAACAACTTGTTGTTGGTGAAGCAGCATATCTTCAAAGGAGATATCTTGCGCTCCTTTTGTGTTAGCCATCAGTTGTCCGGTGTCTTCAGTCGGAATAAAGCCTTTTGGAACCAGAACGAACAAATAAGCCGTCAATACCAGCAGAATTACAGAACCAATTAGCGTCATAAAACGGTATTTCAAAACAGGTTTTAGCGTCCATTCATATCCTTGCAGCAACAGCTCGAATCCCCGCTCTGAAAGGTGGTAGAAGCGGTTTTGTTGGTGTTGGTGGGACGATTTGAGAAATCGACTGCACAACATCGGCGTGAGGCTCAGAGAAACAAATCCTGACACCAAAATTGCCACAGAAATTGTCACAGCAAATTCGTGGAATAACCGACCGATTAACCCGCCCATAAACATGATAGGAATAAATACGGCGACCAATGAAAGCGTCATTGAAATAATGGTAAAACCAATTTCTTTCGACCCTTTTAATGCTGCTTCTAGCGGTGCTTCTCCCATTTCTTGGTGGCGAACAATATTTTCGAGAACCACGATCGCATCATCCACCACAAACCCTACTGAAAGCGTCAGCGCCATCAGAGACAGGTTATCTAACGAGTATCCCAACTGATACATCACCGCAAACGTACCGATAATCGCCACAGGCAAAGCTAAACTCGGAATTAGCGTCGCTGTGAGGTTCCGCAAAAATAGAAAAATTACTAAGACAACCAGACACACCGACAAAACTAAGGAGAACTTCACATCGTCTACAGAAGCCCGAATAGATTGAGAGCGATCGTACATAATTCCCATTTCGATCGATTGGGGAATTTGTTGTTTGAGTGCGGGTAACATTTGCACGATCGAATCGACGATTTCGACAGTATTTCCATCGGGTTGAGGCTGCACTGCCAGCAAGATTGCAGGTTGATTTGTAACATTTTTATCGCTGTACAAATTCAAGACTTTGTTATTCTGCACGTCGTCTATCACGTTTCCTAAATCTTGCAGCCTCACTGCTGCGCCATTTTTGTAAGCAACGATCAGCGATCGATATTCGGCTGCATTATTTAATTGACCGTTTACCTGAATTAAATAGCTTTTGCGATCGCCAGACAGGCTTCCGGTTGGCAAGTTTACATTTCCTTGCGTAACTGCGGTTCTAACTTGATCTAATCCGATTCCCCTGGAGGTCAATTCTCGCGGATCGAGTTGAATTCTCACTGCATATTGTTTCTGCCCGTAAACCTGCACTTGTGCCACACCGTCGATCGCTGAGATGGGTTGTGCGATCGTCACTTCTGCGGCTTCATCCACTTCTGCAATGGGCAGGGTTTTGGAGTACAAATAAAGGTATAGAACCGGCGCAACTGAAGGGTTAACTTTGCGGTAGGTAGGCGGTTTGGGCATTCCCGATGGCAATGAACCGGCGGCGGCGGCGATCGCAGCTTGTACATCTTTAGCAGCAGAATTCACACTGCGGCTGAAGTCGAATTGTAGGGAAATGTTCGCGCTACCGGTGGAACTGGTGGAGTTAAACGAATTGAGGCCAGCTATTTCAGTGAACTGTCTTTCTAGCGGCGCGGCGACTGAGGATGACATTGTTTCGGGGGTTGCACCGGGTAAGCTAGCAGAGACACTTACGAAGGGATATTCAACGTGCGGCAAGGCGCTAATTGGTAGCAGAAAATAACTCATTAAACCGAAGATTAGGATGCCGATTGTGACCAGTGCGGTCATCACGGGGCGGCGGATAAAAATTTCTGAAAGGTTCATAAAACTTGGTTGGTAGTGAGATGTCGAACCATGAGGACACGGCAGTGCCGTGTCCCTACAATTAATCGCGGTAGGGAAACGGCATTGCCGTGTCCTCCTCGCGAGGATAATCGATTATTTTGGGGTAGGGAAACGGCATTGTCGTGTCCAGAGTTACGATTATTTTGGGGTAGGGAAACGGCATTGCCGTGTCCTCCTCGCGAGGATAATCGATTATTTTGGGGTAGGGAAACGGCATTGCCGTGTCCAGAGTTACGATTATTTTGGGGTAGGGAAAGGGCATTGCCGTGTCCTCCTCGCGAGGATAATCGATTATTTTGGGGTAGGGAAACGGCATTGTCGTATCCTCTTAAAACGGTTATTTTACCATCCTCATTTAAATGAAAAAACTTGCCGAAAATTCACCTCATTGAGCTTTTTCCGCCACGATTCCATGTATATGTAAAATACGGGCGTGAGATACAGTGTCAAAACTTGTGAAAACAAAAGTCCGCCGACAACGGCAATTCCTAACGGGCGGCGAGATTCCGAACCCGCACCAACTCCTAGGGCGATCGGCAATGTTCCCATTAGTGCCGCCATTGTGGTCATCATAATCGGCCGAAAGCGCACTAAGCAGGCTTGATAGATTGCTTCTGCTGGTTTTTTGCCGTCGTCGCGCTGGGCTTCGATCGCAAAATCCACCATCATAATGCCGTTTTTCTTAACAATCCCTACCAGCAAGATGATGCCGATGAATGAATAAACGTTGAGCTCAACGCCAAACAACATCAGCGTTAATAACGCGCCAAATCCCGCCGAAGGCAATCCCGACAGAATTGTAATCGGATGGATGAAATCTTCATACAAAATACCGAGAATTAAATAGATTACCAAAATTGCCACGGCCAACAGAAACCCTAAACTCGGCAGCGAACTTTGAAATACTTGGCTCGCGCCCTTATAATTCGTAGAAATGCTGTCAGGAATTACCGATTTCACGATTTTGTCGATCGCACTATTTGCCGTTCCCAGCGCCACCCCAGGAACGAGGTTGTAGGAAATTGTCGCAGCATTCATCCGCCCGACATGGTTGACAATTAACGGTGCAGTTCCCGGAGTAATTTTGGCAAACGTTGCTAGCGGTACTTGTGTTTGACCGCCCGAAGCATCAGTTGAATTACTGCCCGCTGTAGCGATGTAAAGCTGCATCAAAGCATTGGGATCTTTTTGATACTTTGGTTCTAGTTCCAAAATAACTTGATACTCGTTGCTAGCACCGTAAATCGTGGAAACTTGGTAAGCGCCGTAAGCATTTCTCAGAGTGTTTTCAATTTGACTGGCAGTAATTCCTAATGCTGAGGCTTTGTCGCGATCGATATCAATTTTGATTTGAGAAGTCATCTGCAAATCGCTGTTAACATCCTGAATTGCTGGCATTGCTTTCATTTTGTCAACCAGTTGCGGGACGTATTGCCGCAGCGGTAGAACGTCAGAACTTTGCAGCGCGAGTTGATACAATCCAGTGCTTTGTTGAGTGCCCAGCGGAATTGCCGGAGGATTTTGCAAGAAGACTTGAATGCCGGGAATCTCTGCTAGTTGCGATCGCAAATTCTGCACAATTTCATCGGCTCCCATCTGCCGCTGCGAGATCGGTTTCAGCCGAATAAACAAGCTTCCCGAATTTCCGGCAACTGCCGCCCCGCCACCATTTGCACTCGCTCCTGCCCCGATATTCGAGTTAACTGCTTCCACATTTGGATCTTGGCGAATCGCGCTGACAACGGCTTGCTGGTGGCGAACTAATTCATCAAAAGAGGCATCTTGTGCAGCTTGAGTAATGCCCGTGATTTGTCCGGTGTCTTGGCTGGGAATAAAGCCTTTGGGAACCGCGATAAATAGTCCAACTGTGACAAACACCATTGCGAATGACAAAATCATCGTGGTGCGGTGATATTTTAAAGCTTTCTTGAGGCTCCAATCGTACAAACTTAAAAAGCGATCGAATACATACTCTGAAGCTCGATAAAGCCGGCTTTGATTGGCGTGATTTACCGGACGCAAAAAACGGCTGCACAACATCGGTGTCAGGCTCAAAGATACAAAGCCTGAAACCAAAATTGAAACTGCAATCGTCACTGCAAATTCATGAAACAAGCGCCCCAACAACTCGCTCATAAATAACATCGGAATAAACACCGCTACCAAGGAAAGCGTCATCGATAAAATCGTAAAGCCGATTTCCCTAGACCCGTTTAGCGCCGCTTCTCGCGGGCTTTCTCCTTCTTCTATGTGGCGGACGATGTTTTCGAGCATGACGATCGCATCATCGACCACAAAGCCGACGGATAGCGTCAGTGCCATCATCGACAAGTTATCTAGCGAGTAGTTGAATAAGTGCATCACCCCAAAGGTTGCGATCAGCGAAACCGGCAGCGCTAAACTGGGAATGACTGTTGCAGACAGATTGCGTAAAAATAAGAAGATTACTAAGATAACTAGGGCGATCGTCAAAACGAGGGTAAACCGAACGTCGTCAACGGAATCGCGAATCGATTGAGACGCATCGTACATCACCCCAAGTTCGATCGAACTCGGAATCTGAGTTTTTAAGTTGGGCAGTAATTTTTGAATCGTCTCTACAACTTCTACAGTATTTGTGCCAGGCTGTCTTTGAATCGTGAGGATAATTGCGCGATCGTTGTTATACCAACTAGCAAGTTGAGTATTTTCTACGCTGTCAACCACTCGCCCTAATTGTTCGAGATAAATAGGCTGTCCATTTTTATACGTCACGATTAAACGACGGAATGCTGCTGCATCCTGAAGCTGTCCGTTGGTTTGCACCGTAAAGTTTTTATGGCTACCGGAAAGGCTTCCTGTGGGTAAGTTGACGTTCCCTTGTTCGATCGCAGTTTGCACTTGAGCGATGCCAATTTGCCGCGTTGCTAACTGTTGCGGATCGAGTTGAATTCTAGCAGCATATTTTTGAGAACCGTAAATCTGTACTTGCGCCACACCGGCGATTGTCGAAAGCTTTTGCGCTAGATAGGTTTGTGCGTATTTATCAACCTCAGAAAGCGGAAGCGTTGGTGAAGTGAGATAAAGGTAAAGAATCGGCCCGTCGGCGGGATTGACTTTGCTGTAGGTAGGCGGATTTGGCAAATCGTTGGGCATTTGGCCCGAGGCCGAGGAAATAGCCGATTCCACATCTTGCGCCGCATCGTCAATACTGTGGCTGAGATTGAACTGAAGCGTAATTTGAGTTTTGCCGCTGGTACTCGTTGAGGTTAGCGTATCGAGTCCAGCAATGCTGGAAAATTGCTTTTCTAGCGGGCGCGCCACCGATGCCGCCATCGTTTCCGGGCTAGCGCCGGGCCGGGAAGCGCTGACTTGAATCGTGGGATAATCGACGTTTGGCAAATCGCTAATCGGCAGTAAGCGATAACTCATCCAACCAAAAATCAGAATTGCCGCCATCACCAAGGTGGTCATAATTGGACGGCGAATAAACGGTTCTGAGAGATTCATTAGTTATAAACCTTTCTCTGGTAAATGAGGTACTCTTGGGGATGGGGCATGGGGCATGGGGCATTGGGCATTGACTGGTTCCCAGGCTCCAGCCTGGGAATCCATATCC
>NZ_JAUBPR010000016.1:0-75091 GCF_036700845.1 Microcoleus sp. S13_C5 | reverse complement strand
AGAGGCTCTGCCTCGCCTGGGAAATGGAGGCAGAGCCTCCGGATCGGCATTACCAGGCTCCAGCCTGGTAACGAGTAATGGGGCATGGGGCCTTTGACTGGTTCCCAGGCTCCAGCCAGGGAATCCATATCCAGAGGCTCTGCCTCGCCTGGGAAATGGAGGCAGAGCCTCCGGATCGGCATTACCAGGCTCCAGCCTGGTAACGAGTACAGCGCCAGATAGCAGAATTGAGCAGAACGATCGCCCTAGGGATTCTTGCGCGATTGACTGGTTCCCAGGCTCCAGCCAGGGAATCCATATCCAGAGGCTCTGCCTCGCCTGGGAAAATGGAGGCAGAGCCTCCGGATCGGCATTACCAGGCTGGAGCCTGGTAACGAGTACACCGCCAGAAAGAAGAATTGAGCAGAACGATCGCCCTAGGGATTCTTGCGCGATTTCCATGACTTATTTCCCGATGAATTAGAGTCGCCGCCAGATTTTACATTAGTTTCTTTGGCTCCAGATGTGTCTGAATTATTATTGCCTTTAGTGGTATCTGAATTATCTTTAGCATCCGCTGCGGTTTTAATGCGAATCTTGCTACCATCAACCAGATTTGCTTGTCCGTCGGTGACAACTTCATCACCCGCATCCAGACCTTTTTGGATGACAGTTAAGCCGTTGATTGTATTGCTGACAACTACAGGCACATTTTCCACTGTATCGTCTTCTTGGGCGACAAATACGAATTGTCCGTTCGGCCCTGTCTGTACAGCTTGTGAGGGAACAACAATCGCATTAGGTTGTTGACTTAATGTTAGAGTTGTGTTAACAAATTGACCGGGGAAAAGTTTGCCATCTGCGTTATTAAAGTCGCCAATCAGTTGAATTGAGCCAGTGGCATTGTCAACCGTATTGTTCACAAATGACAAGGTTCCCGATATCGGACGATTGTTTCCAGCAAAGGTGACATCAACTTTAAGTTTGCCGTTATCCGCGTATTTTTGGATTTCTGGGAGGTTGGATTCAGGAACGGAAAAGGCAACTTGAATAGGATTAATTGTGGAGATTGTCACCAAGGGTTTGTCGGTGCTTGGTTGCACCACATTGCCGACTGTCACCAGAATATTTCCGGCACGCCCGTCGATCGGCGCATAGACCTTGGTATAGGATGATTGCACCTGAGCATTTTTCAAGGCACCGCCGTCTGCACTCAACCCAGCTTGAGAACCCTCGATCGCAGCCCGATCGCCTTCCACGACAGCCCGAGCATTGTCAATCCCCACTAAATCGCTTTTCACCGCCGTCTCAGCATTCTCAATCCCTACTAGATCGCTTTTCACCGCCGTCTCAGCATTGGCGATCGCCACTTCATCACTTTTAACGGCTGCCTCAGCATTGGTAATCCCGATGCGATCGCTCTTCACCGCCGTCTCAGCATTGGCGATCGCTTGCTGGTCAAGATCCACCGTTGCCGCAGCGGCTCGGCTGCTGGTAGCGTATTGTTGGGCTTGGTCTTGACTGATTACTCCTTGTTTGTAAAGCTCTGCATACCGCTGACTTTGGGCTGCGGCATATTGGGCTTGAGCTCGATCCTTGGTCAAAGTGGCGATCGCTTGCTTGACAGCGCCTTGGTCTTTTTCCAGAGTCATTCTGGCTTGTTCGACGACTCCTTTGTCTTTAGCAAGAGTCATTCTGGCTTGCTGGACAATTCCTTGGTCTTTTTCCAGGGTGGCTTTGGCTTGCTCGACCATTCCTCGGTCTTTGTCAAGGGTTGCTCTAGCTTGTTCGACAACTCCTTGGTCTTTAGAAAGGTTGGCTGTGGCTTGTTGCACCTGTGCTTGGCTTTTTGCTACGATTCCTTGAGCTTGCTGGATCGAGGCAGTTTGAGAGCGATCGTCGATCGAAAACAGCAGTTGTCCTTTCTTAACTTCTTGTCCTTTCTTGAAATAAACTCCTGTAATCCGCCCGCTAGCTTGTGCTGTCACCGAGACAGTAGAACTCGATTGCACGTTGCCGATCGCTTGCAACTGTATCGGAACCGTTTTTTTCGTTACTGTTGCCACTGTCACCGGAGTCACTTGGAGTCTACCGCTGCGGCTCGGTTTTTCCGCTTTAGGAGCAGTCGATCGGGCCCAAACCAAAAATCCCAACCCACCCACCAGCAGCAACCCCAGCAGAAACAGCGCAATTCGCCCTTTCGCCAGCACCTTTTCCGTCGGTTGTTTGGCTGCAACACTTTCCGCCGGTTCGCTCTCCGGCAATGTTGGAGTTTCCTGAGAAACTTCAGGGAGAGCGTCTTTTGGAGTTTCACCAACAATTTCAACGTTGTGCGTCGGTTGCTCGTTCAGCTTCAGATTTTCGTCAGAAAGTTTAGGGCGAGTGCCATTCCGACTTTCACTAATAATTTCCTCGATCATCACAAACCTCCTTTGTAACTAACATCTTGCACTCTTCTCAAAAACAGGCTTTCCGGCCTGTTATACAAAAGATAAATTTTCTTGTGGAACAGGCATCTTGCCTGTTCATAAAAGGCTTATTGACAATGGTGCAAAAGGTGAGCAACATCTCAGTTTTAACTAACATCTTGTATCATTTACAGCAGATTCCACGTTAATAAAATACACCCATCAAGCGTTCAATCGCTGTAGGGAAACGGCACTGCCGTGTCCTCTATCTTTGCTAAAAAATGCTGTATTCTTCTCAAGAACAGGCAAGATGCCTGTTCCACAACAGATCAATTTTCTTGTGGACTAAGCCGGAGAACCCGCGCAACTCCTGTATCAGTTTCGCCCTGCAAGTTGCCCAATCAGAACGTTATTGCGAGCTTGTTTGAGACTGCTTTTGCCCCCGAGGATAAGCAGCCTTGAGAATTCCTTTAATTTTTGTCTTTTGTTCGGCGGTGAGATTTAGCTCGGACAAAGCTTTCCGCATTTTTTCACCTCCCTTGACTTTAGTTTCCAACTGTTGTACCTGCTCGGGAGTCAACTCCGCTTCGACTTGTTTGCGAAGTTCCTCGCGTTTCTGTGCGCGTTGTGCATCCGTTGCCTTCGGTTGCGCTGAACTTGGAGTTGCAGTCGCCGCGACAGGTTGAGCAGTTTGAGTGGAAGCAGAATCCGCCTTCGCTTGGTCGGAACTTACTGGATTGGTCGCCGTCGTGTCAGGTTGGGTAGCTTCGGAGACTTTAGATGGCGTACAAGCAGACAAACCGCCTACCAAAAGTGCACCGACGAGGACAAATGCTCGTGCGATCGTTGTTCTTTTCATGATTTACTGCGCCTAATTAACCTTCACCACCAAATCTTATCGGCTAAAATCAGCCAGCGCATGACCCAAGACTCCTAACTTGACCAGTCAAAAAGCACTTTGCGGTTGTGACTTTTTTCCTAGTCCCAAAACCCAAAATCAGTCTAAAAGGCTCTAGCGTGATCGTTGGCAGATTCGCTAAGCTGCTACACATAACTTGTCTGTTATGGCAAAAGGGGAGCGCGGGAGAGCGGGAGAATGGGAGAGTGGGAGAGTGGGAGAGTGGGAGAGTGGGAGAATTGCTCAATGACCAATGACCGATGACCCATTCCCAATTCCCTCAACATTCATCCGTTAAATCCCGATTCACTGCGCGTTGCCTTCGGCCTTCTGAACCTAAGGGGGTAACGTGTTTTTTGACTCCAAGATACCTTCTACAATTAGGTCAGCGACCTTGCTTGAATCGCTCCAGCTTTTGATGGGGAAAAGTTCTATGATTCGCTTGACCTATCCGTCCTTTCGCTTGTTGCTTTATTTGGAGTGGCTGCTGCTGGCGACGGCAGCATTGATGGAAGTGCTGCATCCGTTTCAGTCGCTCTGGTCGCTGCTGTTACGGGTTGGCGCGATCGCACTTTTCGGCGCGATCGGGTTGCGTTTGCCAACAGTTCGGTTAGGTAGAAAAGTTTTATTTACAGCCCTAGAATTTGGCTTGATTTTGCTGCCAATTGTCCAGGAAGGGTTATCTAGCCGATCGAGCTTTTTGCTTTTTCTCGTGCTGCTGATGCGTAGTTGTATGATTTTCCGTCAGCCGGGGCAGGTGACAGTCTTGGGTTTAGCCCTGCTTTCCTATAGTTCGCTACTGTTATTAAAACCTATTTTACCTGAAAAAGTAATTGCAACTGTTTGGGAATGGCGATTTAGCAATGTGTTATTATTTGGCTTGACATTAGTGTTCGCTTTATTGTTAATTAATGCGTTGATTGCGGAACGCCAAAGCCGAGAGCAATTAGAAATCGCTCACGATAAATTAGCCATAACTCACGAACAACTGCGCCACTATGCACTGCGAATTGAAGACCAGGCAACTTTGCAGGAACGCAATCGGATTGCCCGTGAAATCCATGACGGACTCGGACACACCCTCGCGGCTCAAACGATTCAGCTCAATAATGCACTATTGTTCTGGAAATCGGAGGATGAGAAAGCGCTGGAGTTTCTGAAACAGGCGAAACAACTCGGCTCGGAAGCTTTGTTAGAAATTCGCAAATCTGTTTCGGTGTTGCGATCAAATCCTTTGCAAGGATTGTCGCTCGAAAGTGCGATCGACAAACTTCTCCAAGACTTTCAGCGCATGACTGCGATCGAAGTTTCCAACTCGATTCGCTTACCAGTTCTGCTATCTCAGGAAATCAATACAACACTTTACAGAATTGTGCAAGAATCGCTCACAAATATTCACAAACACGCTGATGCAACGATGGTGACAGTTGGGTTGCAGCAACACGCAGGACAGATTTATTTGTCGATTGCTGACAACGGCAAAGGCTTCGACCCTGCACAAAATACCACTGGATTCGGACTCCAGGGAATGCGCGAACGAGTGGCCGCAGCGGGCGGTCAATTTGCGATTTACAGCAAGTCTGGAAACGGTTGCCGGATTTCGGTTTCTTTGCCCTGTCAAAACATATAGAAATCAGCGGTTGAAACCGCATCTATACAAACTTTCGTTCCTCTCTAAAAGAATGAATAAATGATAATGCAGTGCGATTTTTTTCTCGCGCTAATTGATGCGAGGATTGTGATATGATATCATTTCCGGTAACACCGGAATGATGTTGACGGTTGACGGTTGACGGTTGACGGTGAACAGTGAACAGTCAACAGTGAACAGTCAACAGTGAACTCGAAATTACTATTCCGATGCTAACGGATTTGATATGATTCGGATTTTGCTAGTGGACGATCGCCATATTATTCGCCGGGGAATCAAGAGTATCCTGGAATGCTATTCTGATATGCAGGTAATTGGTGAAGCTGAAAACGGACAGGAGGCTATCGCACAAATTCCCCTTCTACACCCCGACATTGTGCTGATGGATATTCGGATGCCCGTGATGGATGGCGTAGCAGCAACCGGGGCGATCGCCCAATCTTATCCCGATACAAAAGTGCTGGTTTTAACCACATTTGATGACGATGAATATGTCAGCCAAGCAATGCGACTTGGCGCAAAAGGCTACCTGCTCAAAGATACCGAACCCGAGGAACTTGCGTTAGCGATTCGCGCTGTTTATAAAGGACACACGCAACTCGGCCCCGGATTGTTTGAAAAAGCCCTGATGACTCCTGCTGTAACTAATCCAACGGTTGTTTCTCCGCCAGAATTAGAGCAACTCACGCCCAGAGAATTAGAAGTGTTGCGTTTAATAGCTTCGGGCGCGAACAACCGAGAAATTGCTCAAACCTTATTTTTGTCGGAAAACACGGTAAAGAACTATGTTACGAATATTTTGAGTCGGTTGAATTTGCGCGATCGAACTCAAGCCGCGCTGTTAGCTCATTCACTCTTCAATTAGGGACTTATCGAGCCCTGAAAGTGGCAATCAAAGTCTTGCTCAGAGACAGATTTAGCCACTTTATTACCACCATATTTTTTACACCCACCCATCCGCGCCAGTAGCACACAAAATCATCAACTGTTCCCCTCTTGGCCGTAAGCTTGCCAAGCCAAATCCACCAGCCCGTTAACAATAGCCACAGCCACCACCGCAGAGCCCTTGCGGCCCTCAATCCGAATATGAGGAATCATCGAATCGTGCAGCCGCGACTTAGCCACGTCAACCCCCACAAACCCAGAAGGAGTCCCAATTACCAAAGCCGGTCGAATTTCCTCCGATTCAATTAAATCTACGATCGCCGACAAAGCAGTTTGAGCCTGGCCCACCACAAAAATCCCTTCAGGATAGCGTCTTGCCAAAGTTTCAATCCCCCAAGCAGCCCGCGTCCTTTCCTTTTGGGGGCGTGTCAAAGCCTCCATCGAACAGTAAACCGGATTCGCAAAGGTACTTTGAATCAAGGGCGTAATGCCTACCTGCACCATCGGCACATCTACCACGATCGTAGTCCGAGCAGCCAAAGCCGCCGCCCCAGCCTGCAAAGCCTGATCGGAAAAACTAATTAAAGACTTGTACTCAAAATCAGCAGTCGCATAAATCACACGGCGGACTATTTCGTACTCCGCCGCTGAAAAACCGTGGTCGCCAATTTCGTTATCGATTAATCCCAGACTCTGGGCATCGCTTACGTGCCATTCCATTTGTTGGATAGCTGTCGCCTGTGAGTTGTCAGGTATCAGCTTACCAGCTTTTAGTCATTTGTTGACTGTTGACTGTTGACTGTTGACTGTTGACTGATGACTGTTGACTGATAACTGATGACTCTTGACTGTTGACTGGCAACTGGCAACTGCCAACTGACAACTAAGTTTCCGACGATGAAGAAGATTTGCCCAACACCGGAGTCAGGAATGCCACCAAAACTCCGATCGCAAAACCGGATACATTGCGAACCACAGGCAACCAGTCAGAAGTCCGAGTCACCACAGGCCCAAGTCCGAAAGCAAAAAACAGAATGCCCCACAGCGGCGAAAAAATCAGCGCCCACTGCCAAGCCACAACCTGTCCAGGCTTCCGAGGTTGAGCCGCAAACCCGCAGATGACGCCGCCAAGCACCGACGTAATTAAGGTCAGAACCCACTGTTCCCTCGGCAAACCGGGAACCACGCGGCATCCGCCCTGACGCAAACAGCCCTGTATCGACTCCAAAGATTCAATAATCGCTCGATCTTCCCCATTGTCCCGCACAAAAAATTGATTACCGTAGCGGGTTTGCAGTTCCACCCAAAAAGTGCGCGGCAGCAGTGGATACAGCGAGTCGCCCACATTAAAATTAAGCAAATTGCCGCCTCGGGGGTCAGCAACTAGCAACACACTCTTGTCATCTAGCCCCCAATAACTTTTGACCGCCAAACCGGGCGTGCGATCGTACTGAGTCAACACTCGCAGTTTCCAGCCGGTTTCGGCTTCAAATGCCTTTAAATTTTTTGCCAAACTTTCTTCTTCAATATCCGTAAGGGCTTTAGCTAAGTCAATGATCGGCGTCTGAGTTGACGGCAACAAATCGGGATTATTGAAAGCGTGGGCCGCAGGTGCGATCGTCCACACGGACAAAGCCAGAAAAAATGCGGCAACAGAGGCTAGAAATTTTCGCGGGAAAAGCTGTGACATAGGAACTTATAATCCGGGTCTTAATTGTGAATGCTAGCTGGCGGTCTTAACCAGAGGATAAGAGAAAACTCATATTTCTTTACAATTATTTACTTTACAGGAAGCCGAGACCAACGGGAAGGGTTCGGGCAAGGAAAGTTTTGGACACTCAACCGTCAACCGTCAACCGTCAAATGACTAAAACTAAGGTTTTGCCGCCACCCCGTCACAGAGACGCCGATCGCGATCGCTCACATTAGGATTAGTTCTCAGATAATCGCCCACCCAGTCGCAGCCCCTCACCAGCAAATCGTCAAGATCCAAATTCCACAAAATCACCCGATTATCCCGGCCAGCAGAAGCCAGAACCTTCCCATCCGGGCTAAAACTCACGCTCATCACGCTATCCTTGTGACCCGTCAAAGTTTTGAGCAAAGTCCCGCTGCGGCTCCACAGCTTCACCTTATGATCGTAACTGCCCGAAGCAACCAATAAACCATCCGGGCTAAAAGCAACGCTAGTCACGCTGTCGCTAGAACCCTTCAGCAGCGTCGCCACCAAAGTCCCGTCCACCTTCCACAATTTCACAGAATTGTCGTAACCCGCCGAAGCCAGCATTTTGCCGTCAGGGCTAAAAGCAACCCCCAACACAAAACTGTTGTGAGCTCCTTCAAAAGTTCTCAGCAAACGACCGTCGCGATTCCAGAGTTTTACAGTACCATCATCGCTTGCAGAAGCCAGCATCGAGCCGTCGGGACTGAAAGTCACCCCAGTCACCCAGCCTTTGTGTCCCGTCAAAGTCTTAATCAACCTGCCGTTTCTAGTCCAGAGTTTCACAGTCTTATCCTTGCTCGCCGAAGCCAGAATCTCGCTGTCGGGGCTAAAACTCACGCTCATCACGCTGTCGGCGTGGCCGTCGAGAGTGAACAGCACAGAAGGCGAACACGGGAATAGGGGAGCCGAAGGACAAGGGAGAATATTATTCATGCCATCTTCTGTCAAACTCCAGACTTTCACTGTTTTGTCGTAACTCCCAGAAGCAAGTAGCTGGCCGTCGGGGCTGAAACTGACGCTGGCGACTCTCTGAGTGTGTCCTTCCAAGGTTTCCAGCAAAACCCCCGTGCGGCTCCAGAGTTTGATAGTGTTGTCGGTAGAAGCAGAAGCCAGCCTTTGGCCGTCGGGACTGAAAGTAACGCTTTGCACCCGGTTTTGGTGTCCGTCGAGGGTTTTGAGCGGCACGTCATCAAGTCGCCACAGCCTGATAGTTTTGTCAAAACTTGCTGAAGCCAAGGTTTTGCCTTCCGGGCTAAAACTCACCTGAGTAACTCGATCGGCGTGTCCCTCAAAAGTTCTCAGTAAGCGACTCTCTGCTTTAATGTTGCTAGCATGGGTTGGGCGTTTGTCGCCAACACCAGCAAGACTCCAGAGTTTGACAGTCCCGTCTGCACTTCCAGAAGCAAGTGTTTGACCGTCGGGGGAGAAACTGACACCGAATACCCACTTGCTGTGTCCCCGCAAAGTTGTTAGCAGTTCACCTTTTTTTGCTTGTGTTGAATTTTCTGTTGCTGGGTGTTTTAGTGCAGCGATGCTCCAGATTTTCACCGTTTTATCTTCACCCGCACTGGCGATCGTTTCACCATCGGGGGAGAAACTGACGGTGTAAATTTTCGAGGGTTGTCTGTTTTCGCTGTGCCATAAATTAGCGATTAACCTGCCGTCAGAACTCCACAGTTTCACACTACCGTCATCGCTTGCCACAGCGATTATTTTGCCGTCGCGGCTGAAGCTTAGCCAATTTACGGGAGCAAATTGTTCGATCGTTCGCAGCAGCGTGCCGTCGGTTTTCCAAAGTTTGATAGTTTTGTCTGTAGATCCACTGGCGATCGTTTGACCGTCAGGACTAAAAGCAACGCTGGTAACGCTATTAGTATGCCCGTTGAAAGTTGCCAGCAAACTGCCGTCTGTTTGCCAAATTTTTACAGTTTTATCTAAACTTGCCGAGGCTATGATTTTGTTGTCTGGACTGAACGCGACAGAGGAGACGCTGTTAGTGTGGCCTTTGAAAGTTGCCAGTAAACTGCCGTCGCGTCGCCAAAGTTTGACGGTTTTATCTACACTGGAAGAAGCTATTGTTTCGCCGTCTGGACTGAAGCTAAGACCCCAAACTACATCGCCGTGTCCTTCCAAGCGGTTGCGTTCTTTGACTCCATAAACTGCCTGCTGGAGGGCAGCAGAAATCAGAATTTCGGTGTCTTTAAGAGTATACATTTGTTGGGAGTGTTCGATCTGTTTCCACTTTTTGCCAGCTCTCAAACTTTCCATCATGGCGTCAAATTTGTTGTTTGAGAAATAAAGTGCTTCCGAAGCTGCAGTCAGGGTACTGATTTCGGCTCGCTGAGTTTGAGCGACAGCTAGCTGTTTTTGACCCACAGCCCGCCACCAAAAGTTTACGGCGGCGATGGTGGAACTGGTTAGCAGCATGACGCCGATCACTGCTAATCCCAGCAGTTGTTTGAGAAAAGTATTGGCTCGGTAGAGCTGTGCTTGACTCATTTTTTTGTCTGCTTCTGCTTTGTGCAGTCTGGCTTCTAAGCCGAATCTTTGGCGGATCGGTCGCACTAAATAGTCATGTACCAATTGATAGCGGTCTTCGGGCGCTTCCCGTAGCAGAAATAGCAAACCGTGACCAACTAAAATGTCTAAAATTAAGTCGAGGTTGTCGGTTTTCTTTTGTCGGCTTTCAGGCTCTTTTGCGAACTGTCGCTGTAGGGAAATTCTGTTTCTGCCGATCGCCGATAATTCGGTTTCGCGGGCATCGGCTGGCTGCTGGCCTGTAACTAACGAGAGTTCGTGTTTGGTTTTTATCAGCCGAACGCCTCTTTCATCTGTCAGGGAAAACAAGATTTTCCAAGCTGCGTCTTCGTTAACCAGGCCACAGTCAGAGATGACTCTTTCGAGCGATCGTTTTACTAATTCTGCTTTGGGATTGTCCCCCAATTGCTGGTATTGTGCTAGGCTGGTAATACCTTCTTCTTGCAGTTGCGCTCCTACTACCTGCAATTCGATTGGTCGCACTTCTTGCAGTTCGTCTGCTAAATCTTCTACGAAGGCATCGATCAGTGCCGGCTCTAAATAAAATTCCGCCCGTTCCGTTAAGTGTCCGATGACAGCCCGCGCGTCTTTGATAGAAAAACTCCGCAGTTGGTAGCGGATGCTTTTGTCGAGAATATTATTGTTAATAGCGTCAAGATTTGGGAATCGATCGCAATCTAGTAAGTAGTGCAAATAATCTTCGCGCAAGCACAGAATTATCTTGACATAAGGCAAATTCAAAAACAAGCGCAAAAAATTATAAAAAAGTTGTCTTTGTGCCACTGAAGTCGAAACAAAGAAAAACTCTTCAAATTGATCGAAAATCAGCACAGTCAACAAATTATTTGTGGCATTTTCGCGCAACTGATCTATAATAAAAGAAGAGACTTCCGAGCTGCGAGCAGGAATAACTGAGCAACTTTTTTTGTTGATTTCCTGTAGTCCTTTCGAGATTAATTTACTTTCCTCTTCGGCTTGTTTGTCGTACAGTGCGCTGTTCAAAGCATTTTCTAACTCCACCAGCCAGTCGGTGTAAACTTTGACTAATACGGGCAATGTATCGCGCGCGCCCGCAGTAATATTTTTCAAAGCTGGTACTAAGCCGGCATTGACTAGAGAACTTTTCCCAACTCCGCTGGGCCCATGAATAATAGTTAATTTATGGTCGTCCCTGCTAATTCTTTCTAGCAAGCTATTGATATCTGTTTGGCGCGAGTAAGCTGTCATTTCCGCTGCGATGGCAGCTTGGTTTTGAGCTGAGGGGCCTGAAGGATTGACGGCTTGGCGCTGCTGCTGCAATTGGCTGGCTCCGATAAAAGCTCTAAATCCGTATTGATATTCGATCGAACGCTGGGTTTTTTTAATCCGAAACGCTTTAAGATACTCTCCCTGCTCGAAATAAACCGCTTGCAATTCCGTCAAAATATCGATGTAAAGTCGGGGGTCGTACTTCGGCTCGCTTTGAGATTGAGCCAACTCCAAAGAATGAACCGCCGCTTCCCACTGGCCTAGCTGCCGCAAACTTCGCGCTAACAGTAAAAGATACGAACTCCTGTCCGATTTAGGATGTTGGATTTTAGATTTGGGTTCGTTACTTGGCTCGTTAGGGCCCAGAAATTCTGGATAATTTCCCTCAAACCCCAATCTCAAATCTTCAATCAGCAATCTCAAATCATTAGGCGTTTGATCCAAAATCGCCAAAGCCAACTCGGCTAGCTGGCGGGCTTGACTCCACCTCGATTGTTGCAGGGCAACTTCAGCCAAAAAGCCGTAATCTTGAGCTAGTTGGCTGGGAGTACCGTAAGTGAAGTGCAACTGCAAAGAATTTTCAGCTAATGCTTGCAACTCTCCCCAAGCTTTCAGGCGCTGCAGCACTTCTCCGAGGTGTGCTGTCACCTCAGCTACCAATTCCGGGCGTGAGGCAAGGGAGAAAGCGTTTCTAGATTGTTCCAGGCTAATCCAAGCTTGTTCCCAGTGCTGGCGGTTGGCTACCGGGTTTCTGGCTGCTTGCAAGCGGTGACACAGGGCTATGTGAAACAGCACTATGCCTTCTCTCTCTAGAAATAAAATTTTGGGGACAGGATTCGACAAGGAGGAGAAGGTTTCTGGGTTTTCGGAATGTTCCAAGTTTTCCAGTTCCCAGTTTCCCGTTTTCTGCTGCCAAAATACTAAACTTTCTTGGTAGTGAATTAAGGCAGTTTCGGTTTGATCGCTGACATAGTAATCTCGACCGAGAACGAATTGCAGGCTGGCTTTGAGGGCGGGTTCTAATTCTTCACCGCGATTTTGTAAATCTCTTAAAGCTAATTCTAGTTCTCGGCGTGGCAAAGAGCCGATCGCCAAATCAAAGGTATTGCCCGGACTCAATGGCGAATACGAGTGGACATCCGATTGTCGTCGGTTTTGGGGCCCTGAGTTAAAAGTTATAAAGCGTTCTCCAGGGCTGATTTCGCGCTCCAGGCCGCGTTTTTCGCACGGGGTTTCGCAGGTCTCACAATTAGCAATGGTACTGACGTTGCTGCTGGCGAGTTCTTGATTGAGTTGGCCTATTTTAAATATAGTATCGGCCCGCCTAGCGAGGAAATTAATTAATTCATCAACGCCCATTTCAAATTTAATTGTGGCGGCGGCCCAACTTTTGAAATCCGGGGCCAGACGAATCATTTTGGTCACGATGTCATCTGTTACCCACAAAATCACCGGGCAGGAAAAATTTTTGCGAAATTCGTCTCGCACTTGATTGGTAGAAGCCATCAGTTCGTCGATCGCTACTACTGTTTCTAAACCGAATACCATCAAAGCCGAGGCGGCACCGACAGGCGAGTACCCCTCCTGGAAAGTGCTTGCCTGCAGAGTAGTGTAAAGGGTTTTAACTGAAGCTGGCAGGACGAGATCTTGAATTGGAACTGGGGACACTTCTCGCAGCCGCTGCGCTATTTTCTGCCGCAACTGCTCGTAGTTGCAGCGCACCAAAATTAGCGAGAATTGGTGTTGAGACATTGTGATTGACCTGACCAGAGTTTTGAGCGAGCGCTCGTTGTAGTTGGCAGTTTCTTGTACCTTAATTAGATCGGTCATGCGTGCACCTCTTTTGCATAAATCTATTACGTAACGCTCGCCAATCGTGACTGAAAGCGTATCTACTTAGACATAGCCGTCTCGGTCTGACGCTTTATCTCTGTATAAATACGTAGTTTTCCGTACTTGTCCTATCAATACTTACATACTTATTAGAACCAATGTAAAGATATCATACCTCTCAATCTCAGAGAATGCTAGAGTTCCAAATAAAAATTTAAGGTCACCTTAGATTTTTTGATTAAACTATATATAAACGACTACCGCTCCTAAATAGTCAACCGCTAAGTTCATGATCATACCGACGGCTAGCTATTAGTAAACTACTCCGATATATCTGTAGCAGGCATTTAGCACAACAGAAAAAAAAATGTCCTCCGGGATGGGATTAGTTGAAATTAAGAGCAACAGGTAAAAACAGACATAGGGGGCCTGGCATTGAAGATATGAGAGTTGAGAGTGGGCAAAGTCCTTAGTGGCGACAAAGTTTTACACGGCTATAAAATTCACCGCCTCTAGCCAGCATTCAACAGAAATCAGCCAGTGGCAAAAACCGCTGACTGATTTCTGTATTGGATGGTAAGATTTCGGAGTTGTGAGCGATGAATTTTCAGTTAAATAATTTCTAAGTCCCTCATGGTTAAGGGTTCTTAGAGTCACGAAGCTAGCTCAAAAATCCCAACTATTTTGCTTCACAGCGCTCTAGCCACTCCTTATATTTTCTGGTTTCTGCTAGGGCTGGATTAATCCCAAACCAACGACCTTCTTGATCGCGGTATTCAAAGACAAACATACTTCGCAACAAGATTTGAGACTCTTCTTCGCCGGTTACACTTTGTCGGTTGACGACTTGAAACAGCAATTCCCATTCCATGTCATTGATGGCTCCCAAAAGGTCATCGCGATATTCTTGAATGACGCTTTCGAGGCATTCGCGAGAGAAGGGAGGGTCTTCGTGCTGCAAACAGCTATACAAAAGCATCAGTAGATTGCGAACGTGACCGCCACTAATCCGACAAAGCCGATCTAAAGTTTCGGGAGAGTCAAACACCTGGGAAATCAAATCAATGCGTTGATGGGGAGCAACTGCGGGGAAAGCTCTAGCTAATACTAGCTGCCGCAGCAGTGCCATTCCTTCAAGGTGGTCGTCGCCCGAGCGCATTTGCACGGGTACCATCGGCATCACCTTGGGCTTGACTCCAAATCGACTGGCGAGGCGGCCGAAGTCGTTGGAAAAAATCAAAGTCAGGGGAATCGTGTAGACAACATGGCAATTGAGTTTTTTCAACTGTTCGCCACGGTCTAAAAACAGGTATTCTGGCTGGGTGCGTCCGCTGGGTTTGAGGGAGGCATCGAGGCGATCGAGGTTGTCAACGATGACTGCGAGCCCTTTTTTCCCTTTGTGCTTAAGTTCAGCGTTAGCTTTGTTGAGGAGTTCTTCGTTGATGGACTGCAAGATGCTGTTGGTGCGGGGTTCGAGATATTGCCTGAGTTGCGATCGCAGTTTGGGAGAGTCTTTAGTTTTAGCCGTAACTTTAGCAATGCCTATAGATAACTCCGCTTCCGCTGACAAATCTATGGGAGTCTGCAAAAATTCTGCCACTTCTGCAAACAGATTTGTAAAATAGCTCGGTCTGAGTTTGATTTTAGCGGATTCCATAGTTTCGCTGACTTGGCGCGCAATGCTCAGCAAAATATCGCTGATGTCTACATCACCCATGTCTAAGTCTTGGGAAGACTCGAAGTAAACGACGCAAAAACCCTCTTGTTCTAACTCAGCTTTCAGTCGAAATAATTCGGTAGATTTGCCACACCCGATATGTCCTGTAAATAGCTGACAGGTTGGCTGGTCAGGCGAGATGCGGGTAATGGTTCGCTGTAAAGATTCAATGATTTTGCCGCCACGCACGGAACCAAAATCAATGTAGTATTGATAATCCCCTGGGTCTCCCGCAACAAGGGTCTTGCTGGGGTTGCAGGCTTTATAGAATCTGTCTAATTCGAGTGCGATCACAATGGAAGCCGAATAAAAGTTAATCGAAAGTCTAAACTTTCTTTACTTGAGTTTAGTTTGATTTGTAACCTTTTGGCCTGTGGGGTAATGCCCTAAATACCCAAAGAACCTTGAGCTGGCAAGGGATTTTCCCGGAGCTGAAATTGGGAATTTTTAATTAATAATTTTTTATTACTGAGCGGGATCAGTGATATTACTGATATTGTCAGGAGTCTGGGTAAATTTCCCTGGATCTGGTTAAATGGTAGGGGAAAACAGGGTTCAACAGAGAGAGATTAAACAGTTTTGAATGTGTGCTAATCCTTAATTACTATATTGTCAAGACGTAGATGGCTAGTTTTGGAGCGGTTTCTCAAACAGATTTAGGGCGCAGGCGCCAAAAGTTGCGGCAGCAGAGGCGCGCTCGATTGGCCGCTGTTGTGTGGCAAATGCTGGCAGCGAGCGCAATGGCTGGAGGTTTGCTGTGGTGGATTGCTCAGCCGGCTTGGTTAATTGCCCGATCGGAACAAGTGAAGGTGGAGGGCAATCAGTGGCTATCGGATAAGGCGGTGCGGTCTTTGGTGCCGCTGTCTTACCCACAGTCGCTGTGGGGGATTCAACCACAGGCGCTGGCCGAAAAGCTGGAGTCAACGGGGCCGATCGCCAAAGCGAAGGTGACTCGTAACTTGTTTCCGCCGAGTTTGACTATAGAAGTGGCAGAACGCCTGCCGGTGGCTGTGGCGCAGCCGACGGCGGTGTTGAGATCGAACAGTGACAAGGAAAAAGTGGGGTGGCTGGACGCTCGCGGAGGCTGGATGCCGTCGGATAGTTATACTGCTGTACGAGCGCAGAATAGTTCGATCGGGCCCGGCAGCATTCCGGGAACGCAGCCTCAGCGTTCTTTGCCCACTTTAAAAGTCATCGGGTCTTTGGAACAGTATCGCGCCTCTTGGCCGAAGTTTTACCAAGGACTCAGCGGCTTGACGGTGAAAGTGTTTGAGATTAATTGGCAAAACCCGAACAACTTGATCTTGAAAACAGAGATCGGTACCGTACACTTAGGGCCGTACAGTTCCAGGACTGCGGAGCAACTTAAGGTTTTAGACCGAATGCGACAATTGCCAAAACAGCTAGATTCAAGCAAAATAGCCTACATTGACTTGAAAAATCCTGCTTCGCCGATCGTCCATTTACCAGAACTCCCCCCCAGTTTGGAGAGTTCCACTCCCGCACCCACTCGCGCCCAGAATTGATTCTCTGTCAACAGAAGGTAGAAGGTATCGATCGATAGGCAGAATTTTTGCCCATCAGGATCGATACGCAGGGCTTGAAATCAGCACAGTTTTTGGCTAGCACTCCGCGTCTGGGGCTAGTATCCATTTTTTTTCCTTCTGCCTTGCTTACAACTGCCTTAATCCGGTCAAGTACCTGGATGGCGTCAAGCGAGGTCTGGGCTAGCGAGGTCGGCCAAATCCGAGATTGCTAACATTAAGCATCGACCAGTGTTAGTTTTTCGCGCAACTTAGCCTATAGTTGATTGTGAATTGGCGTTTAGTTAACAAGCTGTAATCTACTATCCCCGACTCTAATGAAGCTTAATAATAGACAGGGGTCTGACCAAGACAGTCCCCCTTCGGAAGAAGTAAAAAATTTTCCGGTGGCTGCAGATTCCGCCAATCCCTTTAGACGCAAGTCTGGTTATGTAAATGTAGATAGTATTGATATCGATCCTATGGTCAATCCCAAAGACATAATGCCCAGCAGTGCCGCCAAAATCAAAGTAATTGGCGTCGGCGGTGGTGGGGGCAACGCCGTTAACCGGATGATTGCCAGCGAGGTTTCTGGTGTCGAGTTTTGGTGTGTGAATACAGATTCCCAAGCTCTGGTTCTCTCAAATGCTCCGAAACGCTTGCAAGTCGGACAGAAGTTGACGCGCGGTTTGGGGGCGGGGGGTAATCCGGCGATCGGTCAAAAGGCTGCGGAGGAATCTCGCGACGAGGTTGCTAATGCTCTGAATCATGCGGATTTGGTATTTATCACCGCCGGCATGGGCGGCGGTACGGGCACGGGCGCGGCTCCGATCGTTGCTGAGGTGGCTAAGGAAATGGGCGCCTTGACTGTGGGCATAGTGACGCGGCCTTTTACATTTGAGGGACGGCGGCGCACCAGCCAAGCTGAGGAAGGGATTGCGGCTTTGCAAACCCGGGTGGATACGCTGATCGTGATTCCTAACGACAAGCTGCTGTCTGTGATTTCGGAACAAATGCCGGTGCAAGAAGCTTTCCGAGTTGCTGACGATATCCTGCGCCAAGGGGTTCAGGGTATTTCTGACATTATTACTATTCCCGGTTTGGTGAATGTTGACTTTGCTGACGTGCGGGCAGTAATGGCGGATGCGGGTTCGGCTTTGATGGGCATCGGCGTGGGTTCTGGCAAGTCGCGGGCTAGGGAGGCTGCGATGCAGGCTATTTCTTCGCCTCTGCTGGAAGCTTCGTCTATTGAGGGCGCTAGAGGTGTGGTGTTTAACATCACTGGCGGAACTGACATGACGCTGCACGAGGTGAATGCGGCGGCTGAGACGATTTACGAGGTTGTCGATCCGAATGCCAATATTATTTTTGGAGCGGTGATTGACGAGCGGCTTCAGGGCGAAATTAAGATTACTGTGATCGCTACTGGTTTTTCGGGGGAAGTTCCGTCGCCTCCGACTCCGGGGCGGACGCAAAATGTTAATGCTCCTTGGCGGGCTGCAACTGGGCCGACGACTCCTGCTCAACAGACGCCTGATCCGAAAGCGAAACCGCCGCAGGATTTGGGATTGGATATTCCTGAGTTTTTGCGTAACCGTCGCCCGCCAAGATGATTTTAGATTTGAGATTTTGGATTTTGGATTTTGGATTGAATCTCCAATCTCAAATCTCCAATCTAGAAAATCTCAAATCTCCAATCTAGAAAATCTCAAATCGAACATCTCCAATCAAAAATCTAAAATCTCAAATCCAAAATCTCCAAGGTTTGGCCTGGTTCGGGTTCGAGGAGTTGGGTGGAGAGGCCGGATTTTGCTAGTAAATCGCGAAATTCGGGGATGCTGCCGACCGATCGCACTAACATTGGTAAAATGCCTGTGGCTCGGATGTCTCCCGCCGCTGTAGGCAGAAAAAACCGAGGTTTGAGAGTTTGGGCGAGGCTGAGGGCTTCAGAAGGGCCGATGATGACTTGTCCGAGGAATGGGAAGATTTGACCGATGACTGGGGCGATGGCTACGTCTACTGTGTCTATTTTCTGTTTGACTTTTTCTAATGGTGGCAGGTGCGGTTCGTAATAAAGTGTCTCGCCGCTGCTTAAATCTTTGAGCAAATAGCCGTTTTCTTCTTGTCCGGGCCCGATTTCGGCTCCGGGTACGGCAGTAATTTGTAACTTTTCTTTAAAATTTAGCTCTTGCCAATTTGCTAAAGATGTGATATGGGTGTAGCCTAAACTGCTGAGGACTTTGGCGGCGCTGGGTGAGGCGATCACGGGAATTGTGCGATCGAGCTGTTCGAGTGTTGGTCTGTGACAGTGGTCGTCTAATCCTTGGGAAATTAGGATGAGGTCGATCGGCGGTAAGCTGCTGGGAGTGAAGGCGACGGGGGTGTTGTGGTAGGCGGTGAACAGCCAGGGTTGACCGTAAAATACCAGCGGATCGACCAGCCAGGGATCGACGAGGATGGTTTTGCCTGCGATGTGGAAGATCCAAGAGTTGAGGTCGATTCGGGTGATTTTCACAGTTGTTTGCAATAATTCTTTACATTTGGTTTAATCATAGCTAATTTTGTTTGGGAATTTTAACCCCTTCGGAAGCACAGGCGGGACGCCCGTGCCACGATGAACCCAGATATTATTGGGATGTGTCTGTGTTTATCTGCGGTTGAAAAAAGATGATTAAATCGAAGATTCCTGTGGCTTTGACTGTGGCTGGTTCTGATAGCGGTGGCGGGGCCGGAATTCAGGCGGATTTGCGGACTTTTGCGTTTCACTGTGTGCACGGTACGAGTGCTTTGACTTGCGTGACGGCTCAAAATACTTTGGGGGTGATGCGAGTTGATGCTTTGTCTGCTGAGGCTGTGGCGGCTCAAATTGAGGCGGTAGTGGGGGATATTGGGGTGGATGCTGTGAAGACTGGGATGCTGCTGAATCGGGAAATTATGGCGGCGGTGGCTTCACAGGTAAAAGCTTTGGGAATAGGGAATTTGGTTGTCGATCCGGTGATGGTTTCACGATCGGGCGATCGATTGATTGATGACGGGGCGATCGCGTTTTTGCGGGATGTTTTGATTCCTTTGGCTGCTGTCGTGACTCCGAATCGGTTTGAGGCTGAGATTTTGAGCGGTTTAGAGATTGTTTCTCTAGACGATATGCGGGCGGCGGCGCAACAGATTTACCGTTTGGGTGCGAAAGCTGTTTTGGTGAAAGGCGGCGGGATGGCGGGAGATTTGCGGGGAATTGATGTTTGGTTTGACGGTACGCGGTTGGATGTGTTGAAGACTGAGACTGTGGATACTGGGAATACTCACGGGACTGGTTGTACTTTGAGTGCTGCGATCGCTGCTAATTTGGCTTTGGGTAAAGATTTGTTTACGGCGGTGATATTGGCTAAGGATTATGTGACTACTGCTCTCAAATATGCTTTGGATATTGGGGAAGGCCAAGGGCCGGTAGGTCATTTTTTCCCGCTTTTACTGAAGTAAATTGTGAACTCATCCCTTCTCTTCCCTTCTTCCTTCGCGTCCTTTGCGTCTTCGCGGTTCGTTTAATTTCTTAATTTTTCAGGCGATAAAGCGATCGCCACCAAGTCTTCGATTTTCTTAATATTCGGATCGCCGGCCAAATAACCAATCCCTCGGTGCAAGTGCAGGCGAAACTGTTTGGCTAGAGTTTCTTTTTCTGTGCCTAAATTGTCTTGGTGACAGCGCTGCTTGAGGGCAATTATCAAGATATCGGCCATGTCGCCGCCGAAGACATCCCAGCTTAATTCGACGTTGCTGTCGCTGGGAATTGGTACTGGGGATGGGATGCTGGGTTCGGCGAGCGATCGGCAAAATCCCCACCGACACAGGATGTTCCACTGGTCAATTTTGGTCGATCGTTTCAGTTTTGATAGTTGGTCTTTGCCTGTTTGGGAGAGGCGGATGCGATCGAGTGGTGGTTCCATGAGTTTGAGATTGTTTGGTATATTGTAAAAAGTGTTAATATTGAAGAAGCAAAGCCTCTAGATAACTGGAAATAATTAACATTTTTTTACACGGCGCGACTTGATTAAATCGGTTTTTTTTGGTATTTTGATTGTAGTAGGATTTATCCTTAATAATGGGAGGGTGGCAAAAATAAAATTTTCGCAGCCATCCCATTATGCTATACATACTACCGCAACTCCAGGGCAAAGTCAAGGGGTTGCGGCTATTTTTTAGGGCGAATTTTTATTCCCAGAAGTAACCTTTTTCGACGGTGGTTTGGTGTTTGGCGGAGTCGTATTTGAGGAGGTAGCTGTGGGCGATCGCCTCTAATTCTTGGAGTTTTTCGTATTCTACTTTTCTAATTTCCGTGTCGGTAGAAAGCAGGATGACTTGGTGGCTAGCCGAGGGAAAATAGCGTTCCACTAGGTTGTTTCTGTGGGAAGAGTCGAGGCGGCCCAAGGGAGTGTCGATCGCCACTGGCAATTGTCTCCCGGATACTCGGGCTAATCCCCACAAAAAGGCGATCGCCAGCAATTGTTTTTCCCCGGCTGAAAGTCGGTGTTTGGGTACCGGTTTGCCTTCTGGATCGTAAATGGAGAGGCTAAATGTTTGAGTGTCGATCGCAACTCTGTGCACGAGGTCGGTTTTGTGCAACAGGTAGCGGAAACAGTCGGTAATTTCTATTTCGAGTTTGTTGAGTTTTTTGAGGGTGAGTTTTTCTTTAAAGAGTTTCAGGGTAGCTTGGGCTTTGGCGATCGAAGCGATGACGTGTTGGCTGTTTCTGATGGTGATGTATTCGCTGCTATAGTTTTCTAGTTCTTTTTGGTTTTTGGCTAATTCTCTCTCTAATTCATCGACGCGGCGGTTTGCTGATTCCAAGGCTGCGGCTGCGATAGCAACTGCTTTTTGGGCTTTCCTGACTTCCTCTTCTAGTTTTTCGTAGGCTTCGGGGGAAGCTGCGGCTGCGAGTTGTCTGTCTGTAAAGTCGATTTCTGCTTCGATGCTTTTGATTTCTTCTATTTGGTCGCGGGCTAGAATTTGCTGGGCTTTGATTTGGTAGCTAAGAAGGTTTTCTAGTTGCTGGATGCTGTTGTTGTCGGCGTTCATCCAGGGCGGAACGTCTGTTCCCGCTTGCTGTTCGAGTTCTTGGTTTTCTTGGCGGATGAAGTCTTGAATTTTATCTAGCTGTTGGGGATTTAAGGAGATTTCCGCGATATAGTTGAGGAGGCGATCGCTTCTTTGTTTGATAACATTTTGGGCAATCTTTGCTTGCTGCTGGCTGGCTTCTGTTTCTGCTTGAATTTTGGCTTCACTTAGCAAAGGCGAAATTAAGGCTAGTGGTAGCGTATTTGATGCCAATTCCATCATGGCTTGACGGCTTTTGTCTGCCTGATTTCTGTAGTCGTTTAGCTGTCTGTCTAGTTGACTGCGATCGGCGGCAATTTTCCCGCCTTCATAAATAAACTTTTCTGATGCTTGTTGCTGATTTTTTTGAGCTTTATCTAACTCGTTTTTAAAGCTGGCTTGTTCTTGCTTAGCTAACTCTATTTCATCAGAAATTTTCTGAAAAGTTTGTTCGATTTTTTCTAAAGCAGCCAAGTCTTTTTTGCCAGCAATTTCTTTCCGCTTGCGGCCGGCTAAAATTTCTAAATCGACGGCGAGGCGTTCTGCTAATTCTAAACCTAAAAGAGATTTAATCGCCCCGACGACAAACTCCGGCGGTGTTTCGAGTTCTGCGAGTTCTTTTACTTGTTCGCCGTCAAACAAAAATAGGTTGGATATTCCGACGGGCAAAAGGGTTTCGATGTATTCGTCCCAGGTGTTAGTAATTGCTTTGTCCGACCACCAATCGCTGACTATTTCGCTGTATATGAGAATGCTTAGGTTGTCTTTGATATCTAATCTTTTCCAGTATCTAACTATTTTGAATTGAGCTAATTTGTCATCTTGGACTTGTTCAAATGTTAGTTCGACGCGGGTATCTTCTAATGGGGGTGTGTGGCGGTTGACGCATTGATTGAGAAAGTCGCTGTAGCTTAAATTGCCTCTGGTGGAACATTGGGCGCGGCCACCGTAGAGGGCGAGGCGAATGGCATCCATGAGGGTGGTTTTGCCGCCGCCATTCATGCCACCAAATAAAATGACTGGGCAGGGATTTCCGTCTTTTTCGGGGCGGAGATTGATGGTTTGAGTGCCTGCATAGGGGCCGAAGTTTTTGAGGACGAGTTCGAGGAATTGCATTGTAGATGTTGTTGAGATGGGATGAAAGTTGGTGGGTGCGATCGGCGTATCCGAGAGTCCGACAGGGATTGAAATCCCTGTCTCATAGCTAAAGTCCTCTCAAGAGGACTGAAGTTTGTGACTGTTGAATCTGGGTTTTTAGTCGGTTAAAACCGACTTTTGCTATGAGACGGGGATTTCAATCACTCCTAGGATCTTCGGGTAAGCCCGATCGACTCGATTGGTCGATCGGGGTCGATCTGTGAGTCCGAGAGTCCGACAGGGATTGAAATCCCTGTCTCATAGCTGAAGTCCTCTGAAGAGGACTGAAGTTTGTGACTGTTGAATCTGGGTTTTTAGTCGGTTTTAACCGACTTTCGCTATGAGACGGGGATTTCAATCCCGGCGGATCTTCGGGTAAGCCCCATCGCCCCAAAGTCCGATCGAGAGGACTGAAGTTGGCGATCGTTGAATTTCGCCCTTCAGTCGGTTTTAACCGACTTTTGCTATGAGACGGGGATTTCAATCCCCGGCTGGTCTGGATGTAAACGCAATAGCTGGAGAACCCGCGAGTCGGAGAGTCGGCCAATGTTTTTCAATTAATTCTCTGCCGAATTCGAGTGCCACCGGGTGGGTGGATTGTCTCGATCCGTGATTTGTTCTAAATGCGAATTTGTGGTTTTTTGCAAGTGATGTTCCTTTTGATTTATCACATAAGCGACTGCTGAGTCTAGTTGTTTTTGTCCTAAAGAAAATACTCCGTATCCTTCTTGCCACGAAAATTTATTGGAATTTTGCAAAGTTTGATTGAGATAACGGCTGCTGCTACCTTTAATATTTTTAACGAATTCAGCGATCGATTGTGTCGGAGGAATGGAAACTATTAAGTGGATGTGATTTTCTGTGCCGCCGATCGCATGAAGGATGCAATTGAGGGTGTCTGCTTTGCCGGTGATATAAGAGTAAAGTTCGGTTTCTTTTGCGGGAGATATGAGAGGCTGTCGCTCTTTTGTTGCCCAAACTAAATGATAGTACAGCCGCCACATTGCCATAAAGATTTTTCCTCCTAATTTTTTAGGTTAATTTATCATTTTGTGACCAAATCCGAGAGTGCGATCGGGGTCGATCGGCGAGTCCGACGATCAGACAGTCCGAGAGTCCGACAGGGATTGAAATCCCTGTCTCATAGCTGAAGTCCTCTTAAAGAGGACTGAAATCGGCGATCGTTTGATTTGGTTCTTCAGTCGGTTTTAACCGACTTTTGCTATGAGACGGGGATTTCAATCCCCGGCGGATCTTCGGGTTAGCCCGAGGCCCCAAAGTGCCATCGAGAGGACTGAAATCGGCGATCGTTGAATTTCGCCCTTCAGTCGGTTTTAACCGACTTTTGCTATGAGACGGGGATTTCAATCCCCGGCGGATCTTCGGGTTAGCCCGATGCCCCAAAGCCCGATCGCCCGATCGACATTATTGACCTAATCTTTGCTATTTTCCTCTCCTGAATTTGGCGGTGAAAATTTAATATCCGCCCAAGACAACTGTCTGCTTTGATTGCTGTTGCTTTCGAGTTCTTCTTTAAGTTTGGCAATATCAACGGTATCGTTTTTGGGGGAACTGTTGGTTTGGGCGATCGCATCTTTGAATTGCTGAATATTTTCGGTCGGATTTGCTTTTATATCTTCCACCGCTTTTTTTAAATTGCGTTGATAGTGGGCGTTGCCAATCGCTTCTTCCTTCGATCGCGAACTGGTTTCAAAGCATTTGTCCAAATCGGCGTAAATGCCTGTACGGCGGGGCTTCGTGTAGTATTGGCGTTCTGTATCAAGGAGTTTTGCCATCAATTCGAGGTGCATTTTGTCCTCGCTGCAAATGTCTTCGATCACAGTCCATTCATCGCTACCTAGGAGTTTTCTTTCGGCGCCGGGACGGGAATCTTCAAAAGGTTCGCCCGTGACTTCTTCGTAAATCCGGGGCAAAGAGTCGTCAAATTCATGCTTTTCTTCCAGCCAAATGCGGCGGATTTCGCTAAGTTCTTCCGGGGTAATTAAGGTGATATCGCGCATTTCTAGGGGTGCGGTTTTGCGGATGTGGGTTTGTGCTTCCAAGACTCGTCTCAGCCAGTGTTCTCGCCAGAATTTGGTGTACGGCCCTGGGATGGGTTCGACGGAGGTTGTGTCGTCGCCCATGTTGCGTTCAAACAGTTCTACTCTACCGTAGATGCGGCGGAAGTCTCTTTTTGGGTGATCGTCTGGAATGTCTAATTCGTTGCGAATATCGAGTAGAGGCTGCATCCATTCTTTTTCCTCATCGTTTTGAATCATTGCCTCCATAGATTTATCTTGGCTTACCATTGTGCAAACCCAGCAGCCAAAGCGAGAATTTCCACAACTAGGGGTCGAAGTATCAACAACTAGAGGACATTCATTATCTGCTGTCGCACCTCGATACATAGTTAGCAAATCTTTATTGTTATTTCCCCACGGATTATCCCACTGCATCAAGTAAAGCCAGACTTCATCTGTTCGCCAGTCTTCAATGGGAAGGTAAATATAAGAGTTAGGGCGAGTGGGATTAGCATTAAGGCGTTCGCTTACCCGCCACTCCCTATGTTTAGCCATATTTGCGGCGCGTTTAGCACTTTCAGCCTTGCGAGTACCTAGAACAAGAATTGCCTCGCCGCTAGTTCTAATTATTTCACGAATAAAAGAACCGGTTGGTTGTATTTTTAATCGTTCCGTACACCATCTAAATCGGTTTCTAGGTGCCGGGTATCCTTTACCTATTAAGCACGCCCAAAAGGTATCTTGAACGGCTGGATAAGTTAAATGAGTTTCTATGGGCATTCCCTGTTCTTGGGCTGCAACTTTCATCCGTTTTAGAGAATTATGTACTCCAGCAGCTACTATAGGGTTTTCTACCAGCGTATCATTTGTTAAAACATGAATTTTTTTGTGGCGTTTCTCAATTGGTAACTCTGCAATCGCATACCAGACAAGCTGTAGGACTGCCGAACTATCTTTGCCGCCACTCCAACCGATTACAAGTGGGAGTTCATCTTGACAATAAAGCTCTTGAATTTCCTTTTTCAAAATTTCTATGTCTGCCATTAAATCGCTAATATTGCGGGGCGGAAATAGTGACATTTGTTGTAAATCATTCATTTTCTAGATATCCCTTTTGATTTAATGTAAACACATTTTTGCGATGCCACTGAAGCGCATCTTTTCTCGGATAATCTTTCTCTGAACTTGGCAAAAGAATAAGTTCGCCGTGAAACTCTTTCATTAATCTAGCGTGTGGTGAGTCCTCTTGTAAATCACGATCAACTATAAGTTGATAACGATCGTCAACAGCAAACCATCCGCGATCGAATGCCCAATGATGATTTTTACAGAGTGAGAGCCCATTATCTGGTCTATTATCATAAAACTCAGAGAATGGCTTGATATGTGCACCATCTACAATACTTTGACTAAGCGAACGTCTAACTTTCAATCGACAAAAAGCACATCGGTAATCATACAAATGCACGACGGATTTACGAAAAAAAGCCTCTCTAATAACAGATTTTTTAAAATACACCTTTGGTTGTCTATCTGTATTGCTAGATTCAATAGTATCTAATTCATCCAATGTTGAATCTTGAAAAAACTGGTTAATATTTAAAATATCTTCAATTTGTTTATTTGTAGATAAAAACCAAACCGAGAGCAGTACATCTATTAATTCTTTCCTGGCATTACTATCTTGGAATAAATTAAATAGTTCCTCGTCCAGTTTTGCACTGTCAACATTTCTTTTTAAGGTGGTGATTGATTGAGCACGCTTTCCTTCGTATCCTTTGTTAAATTTAACGTACCAAAAAGGAGGCTTTTTCTTGTTTAAATGAAAAAACGCAATAGCCAAACTCACATCCTCGGAAGAATTAGGACTCAGCACAGACAAGTATTTGTTGAAAGTGTTAATTAATTCCTCAGAAATCGTAATCTTGTTCTCCTCGATCAAACCTTGTGCAGTTAAATCAATTACAGACATTAGTAGTATTGGCTGGTATAGAGCTTTGACTCTTTTTGTATACTTGTCTACATTGCCTACCTCGATCTGAGAAAAACAATTGCGATAGTACGCTAGATTCTTATTTTCGGACTCTTCTCCTGTAGTCATTTCCTCCTCCCGCTATGATTAAATACAATCTAACCTAAAATTTTACACTCTTTTTAACAAAAAGTTAAGCACCCCAAGGCACAACCCTAACGCAGAAACTAGACAATTTAAGCAGTGTCATCAGACTAAAAAGTAATTTTCTAGCCTAAACTGGTGATAATTATATCACTGTCCGCGTGCATCTGCGGTTCAAAAAATCATATCTCCCATCCCAAACCAAATATGTCCTACAGCGACTTCAAAACCATCGACCAAGCCGTCTCAACCCTGGATCTAACCGTTGAAGATATTCCCCACTTATTCAGCCAAATTCCACCCCTCGCACCTTCAGAACGCCTCAAACAAACTCTAGACGAAGCTTTAGACTTAGCCTCAAGTATCAGCACGGAAAAAGCTCGATCGGAATTAATACTCACTCCCATTTTACTCGAAATACGGCGCACTTTTAACAACAAAATTGGCTACTTTTCCGGCAACACATTTAACGTAGAAGAGAGCAAAGGATTAACCGGGGCTTGTGACTTTCTCCTCAGCGCATCGAGCAATCAATCATTAGTGACAGCCCCAGTCTTGACATTGGTGGAAGCAAAAGACAACGATATTAGAATAGGATTGGGACAGTGTGCGGCTCAAATGGCAGCAGCTCAAATATTTAATGCCCGCAAAGGGCAAGAACAATCCGCAATTTATGGAGCAGTTTCAACTGGTACAAACTGGAAATTCCTAATTCTAGAAAATCAGTTGTTAAAAATTGATTTGACTGAATATTTTATTACTCAGCTAGACCAAATCTTGGGCATTCTTGCAGAACCATTCAGACGCTATTTTAATTAGCCTAGTTTTTGGCGGCATTTTGGCGCTGCAATTACAAACGCAGGTGGCACGGCCGTCCCGCCTGTGCTGTATCTGCGGTTTCAAAACCCAACCTCACCTTCAAATAATCAGTCATCCAACTAACACTCGCCCTCGATCGCGAAATCCCCCCTTTCAACAAAATCCCATTCTCCCAATCAGGATTAGAAATCGACCAATCAACCTGCTGCAAAAGGCTCAAACGTTGCTCCCAACTCTCAGGAAAAACCGACAGCAAAGCCGCCCCAACTTCCCCCAAACTTTCAAGCACAACACTGTGACAGTGTACGCAATCCCGGCGCATTTCCCCCGCCGCCACTTGCTTGTGCAGAACTAATTGCCAATCTGGAATAAAACTGCAAACCGCATTCCAATAACTAACCGCCAGTTGTATTTTTTGAGCAATTTCTTCCTCTTTCTGTTCTTTTTTGGTGCGAGAACCAGAGGGTTTTGCCTGTTCGCTGCCGTGAATATTAGACAGCAAAGCCATGATAGCACGATCGATCGCACTCAGCGCAAACAATTTGTGCGATCGCCCGTTCAAACTCCCCTTCTCCATCTCCGTCAAACACCGGAAAACCTCAACCTGCTTAACAACAGCCTTCACCACAAAAGCGCGATCGTCCCGGTGGTTGTAAAGTAGACTGAGTGACGCCTCCAAAGGAACTTGAAAACCGTTTAAATCAGCAAACATCTGCTGCGATTTTTCCAACCCAACATCAAGAAACAAAATCAGCGCCACCGTCTCATATCCCAACTGCGGATTTTCCCTCAAAGCCATCTCAAAAGCCGCCCGGCGATGCTGTCCGTCATTAATAGTAAACTTAGCATCCATCGGCACTCGCAAGCGACCGATTTTCCGTTCTTCGGCCTCATTTCCCACTGCTTCAAAAGTAATATCCGCATCAATCGAAGCAGCAATTGCCCCACAAGTATAATTTGTAGGATTCTTAACAAAATACTCAGCAATTTCGGGAATCCTAGCTTTGTTAAGAGCGCGTTTCGCCCGCATAGACGGCGGCAAATCTTCAGATTCAAAGGGAAACAATTTCGGCAAAAAACGCACCGGACACATCGACACGTAATATTCGCGGCCCGCTTGAATGCCCCGAATTACCGGCAAAATGTATTCAAAAGAAGGAGTAGACATATTTTAGAATGGGGCATTGGGAATGGGGCATGGGGCATGGGGCATGGGGCATGGTGCATGGGGCATGGTGCATGGGGCATGGGGCATATAAATTAGGCATTAATAGCTATTGACTTTTTGCAAGTTTTCTGATATCAGGGTGGTCTAGTAGGGCATAACTTAAGTATTTCACAATGTTTTTTTAAAAACAAGTGTTGACATAAACTTTAATATATGATATTTTTTGAAAAAATAGCTTAATTATATAAAAACCGCCGATGAACACCAACCCAGCGGATGACCTCGCTAGCAAAATTTTAGAAAAAGAAAATAGCGACAGACAGGAAATCGCACTTTTATTAGATAATTATTTAGGAAAGGACGATCGCATTTTCGTACAAAAAACCCAGATGGGAAACAGCGAAGCATACATCGGTTCAGTCACCCTAGAATGGTTTGACTCTCGCGTCCGTTTCGCCTCCCAGATGCCGCTTTTCCGCCAAAAATTTGACCTCCAAACCAACAACATCGTCCGCGACGACGAAACCATTGACGAAATTATCCAGCGTCCCTTAGATTGGTCGCGCCAAGCCGCCCTAACTCAATATTTAGCAGCCCGAAAATCGCACAAATTCCCCGCAGTTTTAGTAGTAGTCAGTCCCCCGTGGGTAGATAATCCTCTAGCCGAGGAATGGGATAAAAATGGCGTAGCAACTAAATCGGCTGCTGAATTTACATCCTTTGATAAAAACGAGAACTTAGGGCTTTTGAATGTTTCTAAAGAACTCTCAATTTTTGCCTTAGACGGCCAGCATCGACTGATGGGAGTGCAAGGTTTAATGAGTTTAATTAAAACCGGAATCCTGCAAAGATATAACAAAAATAAAAAACCTGTCGGCGCTGCAATTACTCTGGAAGATTTAGCAGAAGAGTATCAAATTGACCCCGAAACAGTGTATAAATTAGCTCACGAAAAAATCGGAATTGAGTTTATCCCGGCGGCGGTACCGGGGGAAACGCGACAGCAAGCACAACGGCGCGTGCGATCGATCTTTGTGCACGTTAACCTAATGGCCGTAACGCTGAGTCAGGGCCAGCTAGCATTATTGAACGAGGACAACGGATTTGCGATCGCAGCCCGAAAAATTGCCGTCACCCATCCCTTATTAAAAGAACAAGAAGACAGAAATCCCCGCGTCAATTGGGACAGCGCCACAGTCGCAGCAAAATCAACTGTCTTAACCACATTGCAAGCGCTGCAAGATATGTCCGAACGATATTTAGAATACAAATTCCCCCATTGGAAGCCGGAACGAAAAGGTTTAATTCCCATGCGTCCCGAAGATGAAGAACTAAAAGAGGGAATTGAAGAGTTTAAAAAATTGTTCGATCATTTAGCAACTTTACCCAGTTATCAAAGAATAGAAAGCGGCGAAGAAACGACTGAATTGCGCCGATTTAGTTTTGAAAAGCCAGGGGGCGAGGGAAATATTTTGTTCCGTCCAGTCGGTCAAGTTGCTTTAGCTAATGCTTTGGGAATTCTAGTATTTAGGAAGAAACTTTCCCTGAAATCTATTTTCGACAAACTCCGCAGATTCGATGTGGATGAAGGATTTAGCCACATGGACAATCCTGAGTCTGCGTGGTACGGGATTTTGTACGATCCGAACAAAAAGCGAATGCTAGTTTCTGGAAAGGATTTAGCGACAAAGTTAATTGTATATTTGGTGGGGGGAATTCAGGACGATATGGAGCGAGCTCATTTGCGGCAAGCCGTAGCGGAAGCGAGGACTTTTGAGGATAAAGCTATTAGTTTTAACGGCAAGTTTGTGCAGCCGCAAGAGGTAGGATTGCCGCCGGTGCTGAGTTGATTTTGTCACCGCTTCGGAACTACAGGCGGGACGCCCGTGCCACGATGCAGGCAGATGTTTGTTCACGAACTACAGGCGGGACGCCCGTGCCACGATGCAGGCAGATGTTTTTTCACGATCGGCGATCGACTGCACATAGCTGCGGCAATTTACTGTTTTTCTCGTACTCTAGATTTGCGATCGCACGGCGTGACAAAGTTAATCGAGTCAGTGGAGTTGAAACTGCACTGACTCGATCGCTCCTTTCGCCCATTCAAGATGTGCGATCGCACTCTAGGTTGCAAAGTTGATTTGCTCAAGGTGATGTCACCGACTGGTTGATGCCGGCGATCGCACGGCGCCTCAGCTTGACTTTAGGGATGATTCGTCAAAATCAAAAATTCCGATGCTGGAATCTGTTGGATCTCGACATAGGCAGTCCCATCTTGTTGCTGCACTGACACCGTTGATCCCACCTGATGAGGACCCGTGTAACCCGGATTCCCTGCTTGGGCCGTATTCAGAATTACCGTCATTGAACTCCCGATCGGGTTGAGATTGGCATCCACTAACACTCTCGCTCCTCGATTATCCGTTCCGTGACTGTTTAGCACGCAAACCGCTTCTTCATCGTCTAAAACCCGCGACCAACCAATAATTTCTCCACTCAGTCCGCGATCGCCAAAGGGCAAGTTCAAGAAGGGAATCGCCGTTGGTCGCAAATACTGTCGTCCCAAGCGCAGCACAGGGAACTTTTTGCGGAGTGCCGCCATTGCCGCAATCCGAACATAGACAGGGTGATTCGGATCGAAACAGTGAGCACCCGCTGTCCCAAACGGCCCAAAGCCGGGTAAGTTTTCATCGATGGCTTGTAGTCCTGCTACTCCCGATTGCCGGGGATGCGAGGGGCCAAACATTGCTTCCCGCAAATAGCGATCGGATCGCTTCCAGTCGGGCAACCACTGGCGTTCAGACGGTTCTGGCCCCGCCAATGCCTGCTCGGTTCCCGCGTAAATGCAAGGAATCCCCAACGTGAACAGTTGCAATCCCACTCCCGCAATCACCTGATGGTCCGATGCGGCTTCGCTGGAAAAGCGGATTTTTTCACCAAATACATGATCGTGATCGTCCAAAATTGAAACATGACGCCGCCCGAGATTCCGATGTGAACCCATCACCGCGTTCATTGGATCGAACCCGTTAAAGTAGGCTGTTGGAGCCATGAGCCCTTTAGCAACCTGGTTAAGATTTCCCCGCATCTCCCCGATATCGAGAGCCGCGTTTAGATTCTGCCCCACCACATCCAGATAACGGTCTTCGTTGAAGTCTCCGCCTGCTATTTCTCCTACCAAAAAGAAGTCACTCTTACCCAGATTGGCCGCAAACTCCTTAATCGTCCCGCAGAAATTTCGGGCTTGCTCGTAGGTAACGTGTTTGAGCGTATCAATCCGAAAGCCATCGCAGTCTGTCAGGGCGATCCAGTATTTATAACACCGGGCTAAGTAATCTAAGAGATGGGGATAGTCCAACTGGAAATCGCGCAGCGTAATGAAATCCGAACGCCGGAATTCGGCCTTGGGATCGTCGAGATCCCCCCGCCCTAAATCGCCCTTTCCGGCACGAGTATAGCAATCTGGTTCCTGGAGTTCGATCGGCCAGACTCCTTCCGCCTCGGTTTGAGGTTGCCCCGCAATGGGTTGTCCGCGATCGCCTACCCACGACCCAAACTGATACCAACCAGTTGTATAGGGTGGTTCCCATTCTCCCCCAGGGGTACCAGGAGCATAAAACCAGTTAGATCCTGAATGGTTAAAAATGATATCAAGGATAATGCGTAGCCCCTTGGAGTGCGCTTTATTGACCAGACTGACCAAATCTTGGCGAGTCCCAAAGCGAGGATCGACCTCTAGAAAATCTTGAATGCCGTAACCGTGATAGCTATCCAAGTGACCCCGCTGCTGAAAGATTGGCCCTACCCAGATCGTTGTCACGCCTAGTTGGTTGAGATAATCCAGCTTTGACTCTAATCCTTTGAGCGTCCCACCCTGCCACCGATCGCCTCCGGATTCTGCCCACTTGTCAAATTGCCAAGGCTGTCCATTCGGCAGATTAGGTCGGGCCTGATTGAGTTGCTGCCGATTAAGTAGAGGGCGTTTGTCTTCCTGACCATCGCTAAAGCGATCGGGTAAGAGAAAATAGAGGACTTCATTTCTCCAATCTGCAGAGGATGGAAAGTAACTCTCACGTCGCGGTAAAGAAAAATCTTTTAAACTATCTGGGCGCTTCTTGGTGAGATTCTGATCGGCAAATGTCATAGGAATTACCTCAAGATTGGTGAATATTATTGCTCGGTGAAACTTCTGTATTTTCCAACGAAGACTACTTTGTCATCCAGTCCCCATTGGCGGGCGATCGCCTCCTGGCAAAGTCGATCGGCTCAATGTCATTGAGCCTCCTGTTTGGGTCTGGCGATCGTGTTTTGTCCTCCAAAGAAGCGATCGCCCAATCTTGCACGATAGGTTGAAGCTTTATAGTAACCTTGCTATAAAATAATTAGTCATCCGTTCTTTTTGTTTATTGCTGATGTCTGTGCGAGTCAGAGTTAAGGCTTGTTTTTCAGTTTCATTCAGCTTCTTGACACCCACTCAGTAGCGTTCGAGCGATTCTTTGTCAAGGGTAACAGCATAGCCCCTTGACTGTCGGCTTATTTCTGACACTCTCAATTCAATGTAGTCTGACATACTCGCAGCTTCTACTGCTTGCAATGCTTCCTCCAAGTCCTTACTAACTGTTTGCGATGTACTATAGACACCGATCGCTAGTCCTGCAATTAATGCGAATAGCCCGCTCGTAGCCAAGTAGCATTCTGCCTTTGAGTTTAAAGTTGTTCAACATAGATAGATTTGAGCCAACATTTTACTTCAATCAATAGCTACACTTCGGTAGGAAACGAGCGATGGCGCCACCCGCCATCGCTCGCGACCTACTCAACTTCTTCATCTAAACCTCCCAGGATACCCGCACTTTGTTTCACTGCATAGGGGGTCTTCTGCCAGTAGGGGTCTATAATACTCGTTACCAAATTCTGCACGGGTAGATTTAAATTATACCATTATGTACGGTGGGAAGTACCCTAATTAGTGAAGTTTTCCGAGAGCGGGCGATCGATCTTAAGTTTAATTGATGCTATTGCTTATACCGCTTAATTTTAACAAAATTAATTCTGCTGCTATCGGCAAATGATCAGACTCGGTTGCCTCCAAAACCGAACTCAATTTAGCACCCCAATGCTTTGAATACCAAATATAATCAATCCGGAAAACCGGATAATTTAATCTCCAATTCGAGCTTTTTACCAAGAACTTAAGTTCCCAACCGTGAGGCCAGGTAAAACCAAACCCAAATCCAGATTTTCGGAAAGAATCTTGCATGACTTTCTGCACCCTCTCATAGTCTTGAGTTTCGTCTGTCATATTAAAATCCCCCGCGACAATTACTGGCAGAGTTTCTCGCTCAACTCGCTGCACTAAGTCTTGAATTTCAGGCGCTCGTTTGTCATATTTGTAAACTGGAATTTTGAGAAAACGCAATTTTTTAGCTCTGCTCAACCACGGCCCGGTAGCTTGCATATTATAAATCACTACTTCTTCTTCGTTAAATTTAATAATTGCCCGCTGCTGCGTTTCTGGATGGTCTGCTAAGTGCAATATTTCGCTCGATACAATCGGGTATTTACTGAGAATTCCTACAGGGGGAGTACCAATTTGATAGGGGTAGTCTGCTTTTAACCACGTGAAAATTCTTTTGGTATGTTTCTGAACGATTTCTTGTAAAAATATAATATCTGGTTTTTGCTGGTTAATCAGTTTTAGTAAAGTAGGTGACTGAGTTTTATACCAACTGAGGTTATGAGATAAAACTTTGATGCTGGGCTGAGAATCTGTGATGTTGATGGGTGCGGGAGAAAAGTATTTGACGTGCAGCCAACTTATTAGGAGAAGGCCGGCGATCGCAGAAATAATAGTGAACCATCTTTTTTTGATAATTGACACTCCGATGATCGGAAGCAAGAAAATTGGGAATAAAATTAAGGGGCTAAAAGTGCTAATTAAGGCAATAATCCACAGTCGATCCCAAAAAATTAATTTGAGAATGAAATAGCAGATAATGAATCCTGAGTAGCTGTAAGCGAAAATTTTTGCAGATTCCTTGAGTCCTTTCTTTATGATCTCTGCTAATACATACTTCATTGGGAACCTATTAAAATAAGAACTTGCTTAAATCGAATTCTTCATTTGACCTATGTTGGTTGTCTCTTTCAGAAATCAAAACCAACAACAGGCGATCGGTATAATCCGCCGCACCCCGCAACTCTTCGCGCAAAATTTCCAGTCCGCCATTAGCATATTCTTCAAAAATTTGCAAGCGTTCTGCTTCCAATTGTTCGTCGAAATGGGAGAGAATTTGAGGATTTTTGGTTTCGGCGATCGCAATTAATTTAATCGCCATATCGTAACCCCTGGATACAAAGATATCAACATCGATCGCACCCGGTTCTCGTTTAGAAATTTCCCCCAAAGGCGATCGTTTTTTCCGCTGCTTTCCCAAGGATGCGGCGAAAGCGATGACATCGGCGTAAGTTTGGAAAGGGCCCGTGTTGTTATCCGATAAAGTTAATGATTTAACTAACTCCGCTTTATCTTTAGCAATTCTAATTTTGTTAGCAGCCATTGCCATAATATCTAGTTTCTAACTATAATACATCTCGCAAATCTCCAACAGTCCGCACAGGCGCACTTCACCATGTCCGCAACAACATAATTTTTTGTGCAAAACCTCCTCTTGCTTCTCGCCGCTTCATTTGTTCAGCCAAAAGCCGATCGCCCGAAATGCCAAAACTCGCCATCACCGCATCTATTACCTCATACAAATCCGCCAATTCCGCCACCAAATCTTCCTCATCAGCCTCCGCCGCTTCCCCCGCTTCTTCAATCAATTTCTGCAGCAAAGCTTGACGGTATTCTGCCTCCGACAAAATTACAACCTCGCATTCATTCCCGCTTTGGCGAATAATTTCAGGAATGCGATCGCGCACCAACTTATGATACTCTTTTTCCACGTTAAACTCCCTTCAACCTTGACTAAAAGTTTGAATCAACCAGCGATTAATTTCCCCATCATCTTGGGTTTGACTCCGGTTCAAAGCTTCCTCAACTAACGCTATTTCTAAGCCAGGTAAAACCCGCGACTCTTGAATTCTCCCGCTACCTCCGCCATTAATCGCAAACGCAAAAACCTCCCGCGTGTTTGCACGTTCAACCCAATATTCACTGATTCCTGCATTTTCGTAAAGCAACCGCTTACTGCCTAAATCATCGTTAAAAGAAGATGCCCCAATTTCTATTACCAAATTAGGCGGATCGTATTCATCCAAATCAACAGGTGAATTGCTGTCATTAGGAGGAACTCTCAAATCTGAACCGATGTAGTAAGCTAAATCAGGTTGAAACTCGCGAATACCTGCTTTCCTAAAACTGGCATTAGCAAATTGAACTACTCGGATATTTCTCAATGTAGCAAACAGAATAACTACATACGGGATGATTGAATTATGACGCGCGTGCAATGGCCCTACTGGTGACATTTCAATCCTCATGTGTTCTTGATAGTAATAGAACTTGCCCTTTTCCCATGCTGAATTCTCGGCAAAATTTAGAAACTCTTCCCACGTCGCCTTCACCCAAATATCCGTTTCCAAAACCTGCGTAATTGCCGAATTAGAAGCCATAATCCACCTCTACAATTTCTGTATATTCAAATTCATTCGGACTGCGCCTAACTAAAGGATAGCGCGTCCCGCCGAGTTCGATCGCATCTTCTTCACAATCAGCTTTCGGAGAATTGTACACCAGCACGTATTCCCTACCGGTGCAACTTTCCATTTCTTGAGCAACTTCTCCGCGCCACTGAGTTTTTGTTACTAAAACTACCAATTGATTCGCCAACTTCGGCAGCTTATTTGCAATTTGCTTGCGATAAATCTCGTCCAAACTACCAAAGGGAGAATCCATCACAATTGGAAACGTACTGCTATCCGGGCCCATCAAAGTATTTTTTTGACTCCACTCCCGCACACCGTCAATAATTCCGCCGATAAACGATAAACTGAGAATTTGATTTTCTCCTGTAGAAGCGGCAACTAAAGATTCTTTGCCAGACGTATTTTCTACTAGCGTCAGTTCGTATTTATCGCTCAGCTTTGGGATGTAAGGAGTAAAAGAAATTTGACTGAAAATATCTTGCACTCGCTTTTCTAGCTGAGAACAAAACTGTTTTTCTAAGCGCGCTCGCACTTCAGTTAGGCGATCGATCGCATCCTGAGTCGCAGCAATCCGGCGCTGGGCTAATACTTGCCTTTGCTCATTCAGTTGCTGCTTATCGATTTGCTTGTCCAAAGCCGACACCTGCACATTCAAACTCTCAATCTGCTGCTGGTTAGAGCCTGTTTCCCGGTGCAAATCGCCAATTTTGGCCTCAATTTCATCCAAGCGCTTTTGCAAGCGGCTGACATCGCCGTCAGGAAAATTTCGCAGCTTGTTGTGAATATCGTCTAACTGCGTTTCCACGCGAGAAAGTTCGGTTCTGTCGCGGCTGATATTGCCTTGCTGTCGGTCAATTTCCTCCCAAAAATCAGCCACTTGTTTATCAATTTCATTTACCCGATCGCTAATCCGAATAGTTGTTTCTTCCACATCGCCAACACCCGCCTTATCCATCCAACCGCTAACCTGTTGGTGAGATTCAGAACCCTCCACTAATTCCGCACCGCAGATACACCGCTGCTGTGCTAATAACTCTTCCAAAAACGGTCGCTGAATCCCCGAAAGCAACTCGCCTTTTTCCCGCAAACCCCCGACAATCACTTCAAATTCAGCCGCCGCATCCGACAGAAATACCGCGTAACCGCGCACAGAGATTGCTCGTTTTAAAGCATCTGTAGCCTGTAAAATTTGTTGCTTAAATAAACTTTTCTGGATTTCCAATTCATCTCGCAACTTTTGTAAATCCGCAGCACCGCTAAGTTCCAACAAGTTACCATTAACTGCTTTTTTTAACTCCCCTTGGTTCACCAATTCCCGCTCAATTTCTACTTGTCTGCTCGAAAGTTGCTCAGCTTCTTGCTCAATTTTTTGCTTGTCTTTTAAAAGTTTCTTCGTTTCAGCATTCCCAATTATATTTAAATCTGTCTCTAGAGATTTTTTGGCTTCTCCTAAATGCCGGAGCGATCGATTCAACACTTCCACCCCCAGCAACTCCTTAGTAGCTTCCGCAATTTCGGCCTTCTTGTCATAGCGGACAATTTGCTCGATTCGCTCCCCATCAAAAAAGAAATATTTATGTAAACTTTCCGGCAAAATCCGCCCGATAATATCATCGGGATGCTGCTCCGGCTTCAGCCACAGACCGTTATCTTTTGCTACAGTCAGAAACAATTCATCCTTGCCATGTTCTACATTGTTTTCACTTTTATAAGCACGACGAATTCGTCTTGCTTGGTAGCGCGTGCTGTCGTGTTCAAACACAATTTCCGCCCAACAACCTACGGCTTTTCCCATTTCCGCCTCAGCCAGAGCGCGCTTGTTTACTAATTGTTCTTCCGCCGCAAAAGCCGCGCTAAATTGTCCGTAAAGTACCCACGTAAAAGCATTCATTAATGCCGTTTTTCCAGCGCCGTTATTACCGTGAATTACTGTAATATTTTGCCGACCCCAAGCTAGTTTAATTTCAGGACTTTTGCCGTAAAATTGACGAAAATTGCAGAGAGTAATTGAGATTAACTTCATACAATTGCTTCCTTAATGATTTTTAAAATGTCATCGTTAATGTGGCGGGGAGCTCTCATGTACAACTTATCTTTTTCAAGTTCCAATACCCGCTCGATAATTTGTCGCACTTCGGGCGGCGCGCTAGTAATAGGTTGCTGTACGTCGCTGAATTCCTGATGAGTTTGATAAGAAGAACGCTTTTCTGCTAAAATGCTTGTCGGTAAGGCTGCGATCGCACTATCTTCATATCTAAATGCCATAATCAGATTTTCATGCAGATTTTCAGTCATTTTTTTTCAATTATTAAAACTAGCAACTCAAACTGCGATCAAATAATTCTCTATTGTCAAACATAAACCGAAGCTTAATAAATGTCAAATGTCTAATAGACCGTACCGTCTCTGAAGTTGCAACAATTTCACTCTAGCTTCCCCAGCATTGTCAGCTAAATCGGCAAATTCCAAGAACCGCCTCAACTCTTTTCGCAGCAAATTGCGCTCAACTTCTAAGGTTTCTCTGCCCAAATCTGGAGGCAAAACTATCATGTCAAATAAAGTTGCCCTTTCCTTCCCCGGATGTGGCCGCAAAATCCGTCCTCGGCGCTGAATAAACTGGCGCGGATTGCTGCTGCTTGCTAAAATTACAGCATTGCGAATTGCGGGAATATCAACGCCTTCATCCAAACAGCGAATCGCTACCAAACCCTGCAATTCTCCACTCTCAAATTGGTGGCGCAATCGTTCTCTTTCTCCTAAAGGAGTTGCCGCAGTATAAGTGTTAACTCGGTAGCCTAATTCTGAACCCAATAACTTCGCGGTTTCTGTTAGTTGGCGGTTGTTATTTCGGCGCGCACCTCCTTCGATCGCACCGTCGCCGCAGTAAAATAAAGTATGGCTTGTGTCGAGACGGTGAATCATTAATTCTCGCAAAGCTACTAATTTATTAGCCGCCGCTCCAATCAACCGGGCTCGCTGCATTAATAAAGTTGTTAAAGCATCGTTTTCTTCTACTTTTTCATCGCCCCAAAGCGCCCAGCCAATCTTTTGAGTTAAGCGGGAATACTTGCGGGTTTCGGCTTCTGTCAATTCTACTAAAATTGGATAGTATAAATAATGTACTAATGCTTTTTGGCGGATGGCGTCGGCTAAAGTGAGTTCCGGCTGCAAAACTGGGCCGAAATAATCTAAAATAGCTTCAGTTCCTTGTTCGTCGAAATGCCTTTCTGGGGTGGCGGAAAGGGCGAGTCGCAGTCCAATATTGCGCGGCAAACTTTCTCCTAAACGGGGCGCGCCTAAGTTGTGAACTTCGTCTCCAATAATCAGGGTTTTTTCTGGGAAATAGCGCAGTTGCGATCGCAAACTATCTCCCATTAAGGTAGCGTTAGTAGTGATGATTGTGAGAAATCGCTGATCACCCGATCGCACTTCATACAAACCCCCAGCCAGCTTATTCTGCCAACTGCGGGCGCTATCAAAAGCCAAAATAGGTTTTAAACCAAATTTCTCCGATTCGCGTGCCCACTGATTCACCAGGTGGCAGTAAGGGCAAATTACGAGGAGGACTTGCAGGTTAATTTTATTGTATAATTCAGTGGCGATCGCCAGCGCAGTAATCGTCTTGCCGCTACCCGTCGCCATCTTCAGCGTACCGCGTCCCTGATTCGCAAACCAATTAGCAACCGCCAGTCGCTGATACTGTCGTAATTGCAGCGATGGCGGCATTTTCGGAAATCCAAATTGCGAATTATTAGCCGTTGAGCGATTCACCTTTAAATGCCGTTAGATGCAATATTCCCTATACTCAACTGTAACTCACGGGCGAGCCAACCTTAACAGCCCAAACAAATCATCCGCCGACAGTTGCAAATCCGACAGCACATCGAGCACAGGTAAAATATCCTCATTCTCTTTCGCCTCTGGTTGCTGCTGCGGTTTAAAAACAAGAACTAATTTTTCTGCCGGGTCAATCAACCAACCCAGTTTAGCATTGTGATTTAAGCAAAACAAAATATTATTAATGACCCGAGTTGGATTTTGATCCGGCGATAAAATCTCTATTGTCCAATCCGGCACAATTTCAAACCTATTTTCTATTTCTCCATTAGCATTGAAAGGAATGCGCGACCACTCAAACACTGCTATATCGGCCACAAGAGAACGTCCCCCAAAAGTGCAGCGCAATTCTGGAAACGCATAAGCTAACTTCTGCGGTTTGCCAACTCGATTAATAACAGATGGAAACTCGAATTGTAACGTGCTGTGTTTTCCTTGCGGCATAGCTTTTTGATAAAGTTGACCGTCAACATACTCGCTAGCAGGCTTAGTCTCTGGCAATAGCAGAAACTCTTCCAGAGAAATCTTTGACGGAGACTGAATTGACGTTACCATAAGCCATTAACCCCTCAACAACTCAACTCCCGCCTTAAAAATTCATATCGCTGTCAGTTTCCCAATCAGCACAACTCTCCGATTCCACACCGGTAGGGTGCATCGCACAAACCAACAAATTTCCCCCGTAAACTTGACCGTGATAGTTGCGACAACCGCGACAAGCCGGCTGCTGCGTCGGCGAAGGGTCTACATAAGTCACCATCGACAAATCTATCTCATCAAACTCCGGGTCGAAGTCGCGGCAAATTTCAATTATCGGTTCGATAAATTCATTAAATAAACCGTCAAATTCATTGAAATAACCGTCAATGTCGTTAATCAGATTATTTTGTACTTGTTCTGTAAACTCTTCCGACATTTTTGCCAAAACGTCCAGCATTTCGACAAACTCTTCGCTCATTTCGCTGAAAAAATGCTCTACTTCAGAAACAGCATTTTCCATTACTCCGAAAAAATCTTTAGACCAATCTTCCATGAATTTGACAGCTTGCTATTACAAAATATTTTACATACAGGTGCAGCCAGCCTCATGCGAAGCGATCGCACCTACTTTCAATTCTATTACCTATTGCCGGATATCCGGTAAAGTCTGACAGGGGAGATATTCAAAAAGGGAACTCAAGAGTATTATCCTGAGTTCCCTTCATGCTTTGCTGGGCGAGCTTTTTTGAGTTTAATCTCGCTTCAGCCGCCGCAATTCCTCTTGTAAATTCTGCACCTGTTCGCGGAGCTTGTCTACGCCGCCTGTCTCTTTAACATCTTTTGCCGAAACATCTTCTTCCTCAGAAATAATTTCAATCCGCCGAGGTTCAGCCGGTTTTTGCTCCCGGGCCGATTCTACGGGAGGCTGCTGCTGAGCCTGTTGTACCATATCATCAACAAAGCGGCGAGCTTCTTCCGTTGACATCTCGCCACGCTTGACTAATTCGTCTGCCAGCTTTTGGGCTTCAGTGCGTAATTCAGTTAACTTGCTGCCAGCTTTTTCACCAGCATAGGAAGCTAGCCCGACACCAAGGTACACTGCTTTTTGTAAAATATCTCCGAAACCAGGCATAGGAGCTACACCTCATAAAACTGGGTGAACCGGAGACCACGCCTATTACAAGCATCCCGTGTTGCTGCTACCTTCCGGTCCTGACAAGATTTGGGCGTTGGAATCGCGTGGGTCCAGTTCATTTATGAGTATAACACAGTTATTTATTCTTCAACCACACACCAGTGATAAATTTCATAAATAACGCAACCATTCTTCACCAGCGGGTCTTCAGCGACGATCGCCTTCGCCTCATCCATCGAACCCGCCTCAAACAGCAACATACCGCCGCCCCGCCGCCCCCAGTAGCCAGTTTTCGCTCGGTGTCCTTTAGAAATCAACTCTCGGACATAAGCTCTGTGAGCTGGCACGTATTGGTCAAAGACAGGCTTTTCGACAATTCCTTGCTCAATTTTGACAAACCAAGGCATTTTTATTTGGGATTTTAGATTTTATATTTTAGATTGGGCATAGGTGATCAGCAATGGGATCTAGGGCAAATGCTCTATATTCCATTTTGCACCATCCTTTCTTAACTGCGATGTTATCCCATGAACCAGTCAAAACAGCGATTTTTTATTGCCCTAGTGCCACCGGGCGATATTGAACAGCACATTACTGAGATTCAACAGTATTTTGCGGAACACTACAACAGCCGCGGTGCTTTGAATTCGCCGCCGCACATCACGCTGCAACCTCCTTTTCACTTGTTAGCAGAGGATGTTCCCAAATTAGAGGAAAGTTTGAAGGAGTTTTCGGCAAATCGGCTGCCCATTCCCGTTACTCTATCCGGTTTTGCTGCTTTCGCGCCCCGCGTCATTTACGCTGATGTTGTCAAATCACCCGAATTGCTGGAGATTCACAAAGCTTTGATGAGTTATATGGAGGCAACTTTGGGAATAGTCGATCGAGTTTCTCAAAGTCGCCCATTTGTACCACACATGACTGTAGCGTTTCGCGATTTAACTAAGGAGAATTTTCAAACGGCTTGGTTGGAATTTGCAGGGCGATCGCTCCACTTTGAGTTTACCGCTTCGGCATTAACTTTGCTGCTTCACGACGGCAGCCGATGGAACATCAGCAACCAATTCCCCCTTTCCGCCTAAACTCTCTCTCTTCTTTCTCTTCCTTCGGGGACTTCGCGTCTTCGCGGTTCGTTTTCCCAAAAAAATCTTATTAGCAAATCCTGATCAATAACATTCCATCACTACCAACCTGTTTAAAATTAAAGACAAAATAGCCTACCGATCGCTCTTATTCGGAGTTGCAAGTGCCACAGTTCCGTAAACCGAAATTCCCGACAGTTTCAATATTTGAATTGCCGACTTAACCGTAGTACCGCTAGTGTAAATATCATCAACTAACAGCACGCGCGAGCGCGTGAGCCGGCGGCGAAAATCTTTCCCCAAACTTAAAGCATTTTTCATTTCCGCTTGGCGCTGCTGTGGCGTCAGAGCGAATAAAGCCTGAGTATTTTTCACCCGCTCCAAACCGTGCCGCTGCAAAGGCAAACCAGTCAGCTCGCAAAAACTTTCAGCCAAAAGTTCCGCCTGGTTAAAACCGCGCTCCTTGAGCTTTTCTTGGTGCAGGGGAATCGGTACAACTGTTAAATTGTCTATAGCTAATTCGGGAAAACTCAGCCAAGCTTCCGCCAGCCAGCCGCCTAGAGGTTTGGCTAATTGCGGATTGCCGTCATATTTCAAAGCTGCGATCGCCCGTTTGAGAGCCCCGCCGTACTCACCCCACACAAAAACACGCTGCTCTGAATGCCAAAATCGACCCGGATCGCTTAACTGACATCGCTGAAGTTGCTTGTGACAGTACAAACAAAACTCTCCGGCGGCCGGTCGCTGACAAAGAGGACAGTTAGACTTAAGAAATAGATTGAGAAAAGATTTGACTAATCCCGTCCATTGTCGCTTGTTCATCCTAAAATTGTCGTAAGTGATTAATGGGAAAAACTTTCAACTTCAATCAGTTTCCACCGACAGGCTCGCAGCGTGAAAAACCTCTACTGGTTAGACAAAATTCAACCTTCAGACAGAGATGCAGTGGGAGAAAAAGCATTTAACTTGAGCTGTTTGCTCCAGAAAAATCATCCCGTTGTACCGGGTTTTGTCGTACCGGCTACCGCATTCTGGCAGTTTTTAGAGTCGATCGACTGGCTAGAACCGCTGTTTGCTGACTGGCCACACTCTTCACTGCACTTGAATGTCGATGAACCCAGACAACTGCAATCGATCGCCCGCAGCATCCGCCACCAAATCCTCGCCGGCCAACTGCCAGATTCACTGCTCTCCACCCTAGAGTCTGCTGTTTCTCAACTCAACTCACAGTCAAACTTAAACTCCACAGCCTTAATTTTTCGCCCTTCCCTGACTTCCTGGAACCCGAAAACAGTCGGCATTCTGGAATCTCAGGCAGTACGGGCAGAGCCCGAAGCCATTGGGGCCGGACTCAAACGAGCTTGGGCAGAAATGTTCAGGGCCCGAAGTCTATTTTACTGGCAGCGGTGCGGCCTGCGGGTACAGCAAATCAATCCCGCAGTTTTGGTGCAGCCACTTCAAGAAGCGATCGCCGCGGGCGAGGTGAAAACAAAGGCGCGTGCACAGTGGGAAATCCAAGCCACCAGCGGTTTGGGATTGTCCCTCGCTAGGGGAGAAACCATCCCCGATTACTATCAAGTGCAGCCAGAAACAACCGCGGTTAAATTCCAGCGGATCGGTTACAAAACATTAGCCTACAATCTCAAAGTCGGCGATGGTGAACCGAAAAAAAAACTGCTGCTGGGCAAGTTTGCTGCTTTCCCAATTCCCGATTCTCCATTTGTAATTCCTGATTTTGCTGACTGTTGCGTGCAAGTTTTAGCGCTGGGAGAGGAAGCACAAACAGAATACGTTTTAGATGACTCGCAACTGCAAGAAATCATTGAATTGAGTAAAAAAGCGATCACAGAATTTGACTCAGATTTAATTTTGGAGTGGACGCTAAACCAGACAGCAAACAGTGGCGAACCGCAGTTTTATTTCACTCAAGTTCGTCTTGTGAAAGGGGAAAAAGTCGCGCCGGTAGAGGAACATCCGATCGCCCTCCCGCATCCAAACTCGATCGCCCCAGCCCGAACTCCTGCGATACTCAGAGGTTTGGCAGCAGCATCAGGAAAAGCCGAAGCAATTGCCCAAGTTATGACTAATTCCCACCCAGAAAACGCGGAATTCTTAGCCGGAGGAATTTTAGTAGCCCGGACAATCGAGCCGAATTGGCTGCCTTGGCTGAAAGTTGCTGCTGGGGTGGTTGCGGAACAAGGAGGCATGACAGGCCACGGCGCCATTTTAGCGAGAGAATTGGGGATTCCTGCCGTTGTGGGAGTGGCTGGGGCCACGCGGGCGATCGCCTCGGGCGATTCCGTGTTGGTAGACGGCGATAGCGGAGAAGTTTTTGCCCTCGCCCAACACGATGCGATCGATATAGCAGACAGCCGCCGACTTCTGGACAGAGCAACAAATGCAGATACTTACAGTACAGCAGCCAAAATGTCAATAGCCAAGCACCAATCTTCAACCTCAGATCGATCGTCCAATTCTGGGCATAAATCTCGACAATCTGAGTCTACTCAATATGTTTGGGGCCCACCAACGGCGACTCAACTGCTAGTTAATGTCAGCCAAACAAGTTCGATTGACCGCCTCAAAAATCTGCCAATAGACGGCATCGGATTGCTGCGATCGGAATTAATGGCATTAGAAGCTTTGGACTGTCAAAACCCCAAAGTTTGGCTACAAGACGGCCGCCAATCGGAATTTGTCGATCGCATGGCGGATTGCCTCAGCTTATTTGCTGCTGCCGTTTCGCCGCGGCCAATATTTTATCGCTCTCTCGATTTACGGGAGTCAGGCGACCACGGCAGTTTCAGTTATACCTTTGAACCGGAATTATTTGATTGGGAACTCTGCGTACTTCAAAAAGTCTGCGAGTCAGGCCATACCAATGTTAATTTAATTTTGCCTTTCGTGCGATCGGTTGACGAGTTTATATACTGCCGCCAGCGCTTAGAAACGGTTTGGAAAAACCGCTCAACAGAGTTTCAAATGTGGATTATGGCGGAAGTTCCTTCGGTGTTATTTTTATTACCAGATTACGTAAAAGCCGGAGTTCAAGGAGTTTCTATCGGCACTAACGATTTAACCCAATTGCTGTTAGGCATTCACCGCAACTCCGACCAGGTAGCAGGTGCTTTCAACGGGCGCGATCGAGCAGTGATGAGGGCGATCGAACAATTAATCAAAGAGGCGAGGGCTGCCGGCATTCCTTGCTCGATCTGCGGCGACGCTCCCGCATTGTATCCCGATACAGTTGAATCCTTCGTGCGGTGGGGAATTTCGTCTATTTCGGTCAATGTCGATGCTGTAGAACAAACTAGCAGGGCGATCGTCCGCGCCGAACAGCGCCTGCTGCTAGAAGCAGCTCGATCGATAATTAACAATTAACCACTTCCAGACTCCCTTGACCCCAGAAATCCGGTTTCTACTCTAAATCATAGCTTTGGCAAGCAGCCACCCGCTCAGAAATCGGATTTCTAGACAACCCGTGCGTCCCGGAATATTAACAACTACAGAAACCCGGTTTCTGAGTAGATATAGCAACCGCCCTGACGGTTAGGAAATTCTTAATTTCTCAAACCCTTGCTTTTATTCCTTTTATTGCTTCTTCCTTCTTCCCTCTTCCTTCTTCCTTCTTCCCTCTTCCTTCTTCCTTCTTCCTTCTTCCTGACATCCGTTACATCCGTTAAATAATCCGTTGCCGAACTTCCTTCTTCCTTCAACTAACATCCGATTTTAAAGCTAGGATAGAAATATCACCAATTCTTGACCCGGAGGTACAAACCGTGAAATCAAAAATTACTGCAACCGCAGCAATACTTGCCGCCCTAACCTTTCTGCATCCTCACCCAGCATTATCTCAACCTGCAACTGACGGTGGCAAAAAACCCGGATTCTGGCAACCTCAAGCGCAGGTTGACAATACTCGCAACATTACCCTCAGACTCTTAAATGAAACTGGATTAAACCTAGAATACGGTCAATCAGGTGCTAGCTTGTCATCCTTGCCCGTCGGAACCAGCAAAAACATCATTGTTCGTATCAGCAATCGCACCGGTGACATTGCCAATATTCCGATTAATGCCACCGGAGGAACCGCAACTTTGAAATATGACTATAACGTTGACTCGCAGACAAACATTGTGACGATTCGCATCACCAGATCAGACCCCCGCACTAGGCAAGACCGGTCAGTTTATATTGATGAAAAAGGGCGAGTTTACTCTTTCTAAGACTAACGCTCATCAACCCGGTTTCTCCTGATAAATTTGGCTTTTAGCAGCGAGGTATCGCGGAAGAAATCGGGTTTCTAGACTAGCGTGCATAAATTCTGTCTTTCTCAAAAAGTTAGGAATCAAGTGCAGCCCATAAAGAAGCGATATTTTTGTGCAGCGGATTTGACATTTCATCCCCAAAATCAACTGCTGTTTGCAATTCGGCGCTAGTGGCGCACTGGTGCATCAGGTGGGTTTCGAGAGGATGTCAACCGCCGCATCGCAGACTAATATCCGTCGTTTCTCTTGATACCTGCGCCTCGATTTCCCTCTTCTTTCGGTTTAGCTTTGTTCACTCGCAAGGGGCGCCCCATCCACTCTGCACCGTCTAATTCGGCAATTGCAGCGTCTTCTTGGGCATCCTCCATCATCTCAACAAATGCAAAACCGCGCATCCGACCGGTTTCCCTGTCGGTAGGCAAGACAACTCGCTTGACTGTGCCGTATTCTGCAAATACTGCTTTCAGGTCTTCTTCGGTGGCGCGGTAAGACAGATTTCCAATGTAGATAGTCATGTCGATCGAACTGAACTTGTTGTGCTATACATAATAACCTGTTAATTTAACTGTCAAGTGCTATCTGGCATACAACTGGGCAATCGACTCTGACTCAAAGGGTTTGCCACACTGACTAACCCTTGGTACTGGCTGCAATAGTTAGCTTAATCAAAACTCATATCCTCACTCATCCGCATGGCGAGTCAGGATATGAGTTTTGGGGCGACGAGGAATCCCACCCCTGAACAATACTTGATTTTAATCTGATCAGTGATAGGTGGGCGACGAATCACCAAGCATCTTCGGAAACAAAGCGACTAACAAGGTATAGCAATCCTCGCATCATTTGTGAATTTCTTACGGACTCCCAGCGGGTTCGGGGAGGGTTGGGGAGGGGTAAAAAATTTACGATTCATTTAGGATTGCTATATAACGGTTCATGAAAATATAATATAAGTTCATTTAAGAAGGAAAATGATACAATTACATTTGAAGCTTTTCTGATCCGGCTACCTACCAAAACTATTGAAAAATGCTTTATTAGTGATGGAGAATGGTCATACAAAGAGGCAAAATAAGTAAAGAAAGTAAGCAAGAAACAAGGGCTAAAGTAATATACTTATCGCCCCCTTCGCCCGATTTATCATAAGCCTGAAAAATTATGGTCAAAACTTAAAAATATTTTCCTTTTTATCAACACAAAAAATTACCAATAATTAGGAAAGGCGATCGAGTTTGCATTGCGTCAACTTTCTCAGCAAAATATTTGGAACTGGTTTACACACTGCTGTTATTGTACTTCATCTATCTGAGAAAGGCTATACGGGAATCGAAAGTGTCTGTGCAAACTTACTAGCGGGGACTGAGAAATTCAGTCTAGCCAAGTGTGGAAATTCCGTAAGGGAAAAACGCGAAAAGCCAAACTGTGAAGTTTGGAAGCCCACGCCATAACTGTAGTCAGTTTGGCGTTGGGAGGATGTTACTGCTTTTCCTTAGTCGATCGAGATTGACTGAGGCCCCGTGCTTTTACCGTTGGTGGGTTCGGCTGGGGGAGTAGTGTAGGAAGTTGAACCAGCTTGCTCGTCGATCCAGCTTTTAACGGGATCTTCGTGAAGGTTGAGTCGAAGCAGGCCAGATAAAAATCCGCCCGCGAAGGCGATCGGCTGTTCGATCAATTCTTTCGCCATTGGGATGAGTTCGTCGAGGAACATTCAAGAGTCTCCTTGTGCTGCAGGGGTTCTACCTTAACTGTATCGTTTGTACTGCGATGCTGGTAGCGGCCTACAAAAAACCTTGTTCCCAGCGCTGAAGATGGGCGATCGGGCAATTTTTCGGCTAATGACTTACAATGCTAATCAAATTGCTGCAAAAATTTTATGTGCCGTTTGCTTGGCTACCTCGGGGAGCCGATTTTACTCGATACTATTCTGTACAAGCCGGAACATTCCCTAATTGTGCAGAGTTACGATCCCCGCGAAATGACTTCTGGCCTACTCAATGCTGACGGTTTTGGTATTGGTTGGTATCACCCGCACCTAGATACTGACCCGTTTACTTATAAAAATGTACAGCCAATTTGGAGCGACGTTAACCTTCCGAGTATCAGTCGATACGTTGAATCCGGATGCGCGATCGGATATGTTCGCAGTGCAACTTCAGGACAAGCTGTAGATTTGAGCAACTGTCAGCCGTTTCAGAACGATCGCCTGCTGTTCGTACACAACGGCTTCGTGAAGAATTTTCGGCAAACTCTTTACAGACCAATTCGCGAGCGGCTCAGCGATACGCTTTATCAATCAATTAACGGCACTACAGATTCAGAGCATATTTTCGGCTTGTTTCTCAATGAATTGACAGCCGCCAATCTCACTCTAGAAGCTGCTTTGCAAAAGTCGCTGAAAACTTTGGCAGAGCTAGCAAACTTTCACCAAGTAGAATTTTCAGCTAATATAATTATCAGCGACGGACACCAGCTCGTTGCCTCTCGCTTTGCTTCCCAAAAAACCCCTCCTTCCCTCTATTGGCTGCGGGACGATTTAAATTTCCCGGATTCTGTCATCATTGCTTCTGAACCTTTATTTGCTGGCAATTGGCACGAGTGTCCAGTCCAGAGCATTATCAGTACCGGAGTAGACCGTGATATCCAAATCTATCCAATCTTGTAGAGAGGCAATTTATCGCGATTTGCAGCAGTGTCGCAACGGCACTTTCAAGCTATTTGCAGACATCGATTATGATACTTTTTGCCGTCAAGCTCATCCTGATTTCAGTCCAGTTGGCTGGCACTTAGGTCACATTGCTTATACTGAGGATTTGTGGCTGTTGCAGCGGTGTGCTGGGTTGAAGCCAGTCTTTCCTCGGTATCACCAACTGTTTGCTGCTGATATTTTGCCTAAAAAACAACGGGTTTTTCTGCCGACGTTACCTGAAGTTGAATTATATCTGGACGCGGTGAGAAAAAAGGTGTTAGATTATTTGGAAGTCGCGCCGATCGACGAGCAAGAACGTCTCTGGCGGTTTATTATTCAGCACGAAAGTCAGCACTGCGAAACAGTTGCTTTCGTGTTGCAAATGCAAAGGAAGAAGGAAGAAGGAAGTTCGGCAACGGATTTGGTAACGGATTTAACGGATTTAACTGACGTAACGGATAGAAGGAATAAGAAAGAGGGAAGATTAATTGCCGATTACCAATTACCAATTACCGAGTCCCCGGCGATTGAAATTCCGGGTGGGGAATTTTACATGGGAAGCGATGCTGCTGAGGCTTTGGATAACGAGCGATCGCGCCACCTGTGTTATTTAGAAGCATACTCGATCGATCGCTATCCCATCACTTGCGGTCAATATCGAAATTTCATGGAATCCGGCGGCTATCAAAATCCTGATTGGTGGTCAGGGGACGGGTGGAAATGGCTGCAATCTGCTAAAGTCGATCGACCGCTGTACTGGTCAGAAAATCCAGCTTTCAACAACCATCCCGTCTGCGGCGTGAGTTGGTACGAAGCCGAAGCTTACTGCAACTTTATCGGCAAGCGTTTGCCATCGGAAGCCGAATGGGAAAAAGCTGCGAGTTGGGATGCCACAAATCAAACATATCGCATCTATCCTTGGGGAGAGGAACAGCCAAACGGCAGCCTGTGCAATCACGGCAATAATATTGCAAATACCTCACCAGTTGATGCCTTTCCCAAAGGAGCAAGCGCGGCGGGTTGCTGGGATATGTTGGGCAATGTTTGGGAATGGACTGCTTCAACTTTTGACGCCTATCCGGGATTTGAAAGTTATCCTTACAGGGGATATTCTCAAGTTTATTTTGATGGAGAACACCGGGTTTTGAAAGGCGGGAGTTGGGCGACTTTTCCTCAGGCACTGCGATCGAGTTTTCGGAATTGGTATTATCCGGGCGTGCGGCAAATTATTGCTGGTTTTCGGTGCGCTAAGTAGTTGGCTAGGTAATTATAATTACCATAAGATTTGTTCATAGTAAGGAATTTATTCATCGGACTTTTCAGATGACCAAATTCCTTAATACTTGTCTTAGAAAGCTGATTTGACGAACATCAGATAAATGACTGGAGAGGGAATTGGGGACAAAATTTGTTTGTGAAATGCCCAACTTTTTTCCATGTAACAAGCTCAAAGAAAACAAGTTTGGTTAAGTATTCAATAAATTTTGTGTATAAACTTTAAGTTTTAATTGTGGATGCGATCGCCATCCGGTGAGAAAATACAGAATCCAGAGCCGCATGAAAAATCTGACTTGAGCGCGATATTTTGCAACGCAACTGCGTGCTATACCGATATGTGCATCTAAAAATTACTTTATGAAATCCCCAAGACTGTCCGATACGACAAACTCAGCCTTAACGAAGGAAAACCGGCTGCACTTAGAGCGACTGGTGAGCGCTGCGGCACTGACACCGGCAGAAATCAATGCTGGCAGCGATGTAGTTAGCGGGTTGACTCAAACCCCCAAATCCCTGCCTCCAAAGTATTTCTACGACGATCGCGGCTCAAACCTGTTCGAGTTGATTTGCCAGTTGCCAGAATACTACCTGACACGCACTGAGACGGCGATTTTGCAGGGGTGCGCGGGGGCGATCGCCAATTTAACAGGCCCCTGCGAAATTGTGGAACTCGGCAGCGGCAGTTCCACCAAAACTCGGATTCTCCTCGATGCTTACAGTCAACTGGAATATCCCCTGCATTATTTGCCGATCGACATCAGTCCTACTATCCTAGAAAGCAGCGCTTGTCAACTGTTGGCCGATTATCCGTCGCTCCAGATTCACGGACTTGTCAGCACTTACGAATTAGCCTTAGCTAAAATTGCACCGTCGCCGTTGCCAACCCGAATGATTTGCTTTCTAGGCAGTACCCTCGGCAATCTCAACGCTCAAGAATGCGATTTGTTCTTCTCGCAAATTGTCGGTGCATTGCAGGCGGGAGAGTATTTTTTGCTGGGAATTGACTTGGACAAATCTAAGGATATTTTAGAGCCTGCATACGATGATAGTCAAGGAGTAACGGCAGCATTTAACTTGAATATGCTGCGGCATTTAAATCGAAAATTCGAGGGAAATTTTGATTTAGCACAGTTCGAGCATTGGGCTTTTTACAATCAAGAGGAATGTCAAATTGAAATGCACTTAAAAAGTAAAAAAGCGCAAACAGTGCAGTTGCGCGCTCTCAATTTAACGGTTGAATTTGCAGCGGGAGAAACTATCCGCAGCGAAATATCGCGCAAGTTTAATCTCAATAATGTAAAAAAAGAACTTTCGCAGCGTGGTTTAATGCCAGTGCAGGTTTGGACAGATCCAAATCAGTGGTTTGCCTTGATGCTTTGTCAGATGTCAGAAGTTAATAAGTGAGTTCTTCAGATATTACCAACACTCAGGACACGGCACGGCGCCGTGTCCTCAATTTCTGTGTTGTCGAGGGTTCTGAATTCAGCTTATCCTCTTAGCAATTACCAATTCCCCATTCCCAATTAACAAATCGGCCGCTGTCCGGGTTTGACGGCGTGAATGTACTCGCTGCCCGAGGTCGGCCATCCCCGTTTATAATAAGCTTCCTCCGGCTTCCCCCACCCCAACTGCAACAAAATTTCTAGAAAATCCAACTTTTCCCACTTCGAGAGACTGGCCCATTCTGTGCGCTGGGCTATAGCCTCTACATCAACCGGCTCGATTGATCGAAAATCCTTCCCGCTGTTAATGCTTAAATACAAATCCATCCCGGCAGTTACCTGCTGCCAGAATTCCAACATAGCAATCTTAGCTGCCTTCAACGTAATCAAATCAACCGGTAGAGCTATTAATTCGTCATCCACTGCTGGATAGCGTAGAGTATTGCCTTTAACCGCCATTTCCCGCCAGACAATCCCAGAAACTTGATGTTCCCGCTGGTATTCGTGCACGGCCGCCTTAAAATTTTGATAAGCAGTGAACTTCTGAACTCCCTCTGATTTGAGAAATCGGTCAATCACGGGGTTGCCTGTAGCAGGAGTTTCAGTCAAATTGAGACGCCGCCCATGCAAGCAGGCTTGGCGCTCTTCTTCGAGGATTTTAATGAGTTCCGCCGTGCTGTAGACCTTGGACATCTTTATTGAGGCAAAATCAAGATATTGGCTGATATTCGGCTGGTTTTCTCGACTAATTTTCGGTAAAGATAGTTTGGCTGTTCTGGGAAATATTCAGTTTTGCCGTTATTCTAACTTTTCTTGCTGCTTAATTCTAGTTTGATAGTTTACAGGAGTCGAGCCGCGAAATCCCGACAGGCTCTTAAAAAAAGCAGTTAAGAGGGTATCGAATCACGAACTAGAGTGGGAACTGCACCGCAGACGTACCTCGCGGGATTTTTCGCCAAAAACAAAGCCCCCTCCAAGGAGGGGGCAAAACTGATTGAGAGGTTTGGGAGTTTTATTTGATGAGTCGATCAAACAACCCGAAAAAAAAGCAGCATTCGCACCTGCCGTCAACTACCAAAACTCAAATTTTCAGTGTCAAAGCTTAGTAGCGTCGTGAAGAGCGATCTTTGTCGCCCCAGCCACCGCCGCCGCCCGACGAGCGTTTGTTGTCTTCGCGAGGTTTGGCTTTGTTGACTTTCAAGTCGCGGCCCATCCATTCAGCACCATCTAGAGCTGCGATGGCTGCTGCTTCTTCTGCCTCGCTTGCCATTTCCACAAAAGCAAAACCCCGCATCCTGCCTGTTTCCCGGTCCACTGGCACTTGGACGCGGCTTACAGTACCGTACTCGGCAAATACTTCGTTGAGGTCGTCTGATGTTACCTCATATGAAAGATTACCCACGTAAATCGACATAAAATCTCCAGAATCATTAGGGTGCAGAGACTTAGATTCGGAGAGACGCTTGTAAATAAACACCAACAAACTACGCAACCGAATTTAATTCTTGGAAAACCACTATAACATGAAGCCAGCAGAATCAGCAATTGGCTGTCATAATTTTCAATTTTCGGTGCCGTCGGGCAATCGCCAACAGAAAGTATTCGTGATAACTGACATCTTACACTCTTGGCGTCATCCACTTGGTTTCTTGCTGCGTGATCGACCTGATATCTGAGATTTGTCGTCGCTGTTACCAGGTTGATTGGGTCTGATTGAGAACAGTGCCTGAGATTCAGTTATAACTGACATCAGTCACTGTTATCCCTGGGCAAGCCTCCTGCCCGTTCCACCAGAGATAAATGTTTTTAGCCCAGGATTAATCTTCCGAGTCAATCTCCCATCTTCCCTCTCCCGTCTCTCATCGCATCCGATTTAGCGCCAGAGAATGGCGGTTCCCAAATAATTATCAAAAGAGTTATTAGCTATATTTACGCGCCTTTTATACATATTTAGCAATCCTCGCATCATTTGTGAATTTCTTACTTCCTCAGAGCGATTTCGGGGAGGGTTGGGGTGGGGTAAAATTTTTACTATTCCTGCAATGATTGCTAGATAAGCATAATTATTTCTCTAATATTTCCATTTTATTCATTTTTTAAGGCTTTGTGTAGTTTCTCTATTTGCTATTTCTCTAACTCTTTATTTAAGATGATTCTATGCGGTCATTATGCTATCATTTTTACACTAATTATATGAAATCTGTTTTCGCTTATACCGTATTTAAATGCCTAAGAGCTTATGTCCTAGGAAAGATGCGATCGCACTCCTACCTCCCTAGCATTGTAAAAGTTGAAAGCCCACAGTCCACAAAGATTGTCTGGTACAGAGAAAAGCAAGTCTAGACAAACGAGCGTGAAGCAGTTACAGAGGATTTTAGATGGTTATAAACAGTTCTTTGACCCGGCCCTTGGCTGTCGTGACGGGTGCCTCTAACGGTATCGGCTACGAACTCGCCAAACAGTTCGCTCAAAACGGATTCGATCTCCTAGTCACCGCCACCGGAGCGAGCATCAATGAAGCGGCTCAAGCCTTTGAGGGGCTCGGTGCCAAAGTCGAGACAGTGCAGGCAGACCTCGCTACCTACGACGGTGTTGAGACACTCTACAACCAGATTAAAGCGACTAATCGGCCAGTGGACGCGATCGCAATTAATGCCGGTGTCGGCGTCGGGGGCGACTTTGCCCGCGAGACAGACTTGAAGGACGAACTAAATCTGATTAACCTCAACGTTGTCTCGTCTGTGCATTTGGCTAAACGGGTAGTTAAGGATATGGTCGATCGCGGTCAGGGACGGATTCTATTCACTTCGTCCATTGCCGCCCTAATGCCCGGGCCATTCGAAGCAGTCTACGCAGCATCCAAAGCCTTCATCCACTCGTTTTCCGAAGGACTCCGCAATGAGTTAAAGGACACAGGTGTCACCGTTACCGCCCTGATGCCAGGGCCGACGGATACCAACTTCTTCCATCGGGCGGGAATGGACGACACGAAGGCGGGCGCAGACAAGAAAGACGACCCGGCCGAAGTTGCCAAGCAGGGCTTCGAGGCGCTGATGGCGGGTAAGGACGACATTATCGCCGGTTCACTCAAGACAAAGATTCTGGCCAGCGCGAGCAAGGTTTTGCCTGATACCGTCAATGCCGAAATGCACCGCCAGCTTACTGAACCGGGTTCTGCCAACCAATAATTTCCGCCCGTTTTACTATTCTTATGTGCAGATTTAAAAAAAGTAAATATCGCAGATAATGGCAAGATTGCCGCCGATAAAAGCGTGTTTACTTCTCCCAGTAGTGACGATTTAGCACAGTTTTCTCACGCGTTCATCAATGCCATTATGCAGCATCGGCCTTGGATGGGAACTGAGGAATAAATGGTTCTCGCCTAAGTAATTTAGTACAGCACATTTATGCAAATTCATCATCTCAATTGTGGCTGTATGTGTCCCATTGGAGGGGCGCTTTTCGATGGCTTCAGTCGCGGTCTGACGGCTCACCTCGTCTGCCACTGTCTGCTCGTTGAAACGAATCAGGGACTGGTTCTGATTGATACCGGCTTCGGATTGCGGGATATCGAGTCGCCTTACTCCAGGCTCAGCCCGTTTTTCGTCCATTTTAATAACATCAAGTTCGATCGCAAGTACACGGCCATCCATCAAATTGAACAGCTCGGATTTTCACCAAGCGATGTGCGCCATATTGTGCTAACCCACCTCGATTTTGATCATGCCGGTGGTCTAGAGGATTTCCCTGAAGCCACGGTACACGTCATGCAGGCTGAAATCGATGCCGCACAGGATCGGCACGGTTTCATCACAAAAAGGCGCTATCGTCCGGGGCAGTGGGATGAAGTCAAACGCTGGAAATACTATTCGGCGGGTGGCGAACCTTGGTTCGGTTTTGAAGCAGTCCGTGACCTCGACGGGTTGCCGCCGGAAATTTTGCTAATCCCGTTGGTGGGGCACACGCGCGGTCATGCTGGCATTGCCATTGATACATCCGAGGGCTGGCTTCTGCACGCAGGTGATGCCTATTTCTACCGACACGAGATGGATGCAGCTAACCGACGCTGCACGCCCGGTCTGCGCGCCTACCAATGGATGATGGAGGTCGATCGCAAGGCTAGGTTGCTCAATCAAGGTCGGCTGCACGAATTATCGGTGCAGCATAGTAAAGATGTGCGCCTGTTTTGCAGTCACGATGCTATTGAGTTAAAAGCCTTCGCTGGCGGGTCTAGGAACTCTTAAAACTAGAAATTTCATCATTACTATTGATTAGGTAAAGTAGGCGGTTGCGGAAGTTGCAGCCGAACTGGGCTTAGGATTTTGAGACATCTTAAATTCAAAACTCTTTAGTGCAGCGAAGCGGTGAGTGAGTCCTAGTAGTTTTTTGAAGGAGGCATTGATGAATATCAGCAGACGCCAGTTGTTAAAGGTAACTTCTGCTTCGGGTTTGGTTGCAGCAGGGCTGGCTGCTTCCGAAGGGTTGTTGAAACCCGTGTTAGCTCAAGATGAAGTGACTCAAGTAGATGTTAAACCTGAAGTAGCCCAAGCTCAAACCCAAAGCGGGGAGATGAGTTACAGGACGCTGGGACGCACCGGAGAGCGAGTGTCTGCAATTGGTTTGGGGGGACACCATATCGGACGGCTTCGAGAGGAGCAAGAAAGTATTAAGCTCATTCGCAGTGCGATCGACCGTGGCATCAATTTCATGGACAACTCCTGGGACTATCATAACGGACGCAGCCACCGCTGGATGGGTGCAGCGCTCAAGGATGGCTACCGGCAAAAGGTGTTTCTGATGACCAAAATTGACGGCCGCACGAAGGGCGCGGCCGCGATGCAGATTGATGAGTCACTGAAAGCGTTGCAGACCGATCGCATTGACCTAATGCAGCATCACGAAATTATTCGGATGGAAGACCCCGATCGCATTTTTGCTCCCGGCGGGGCTATGGAGGCCGTAGTAGAAGCGCAGAAGGCGGGCAAGATTCGCTACATCGGGTTTACAGGACACAAAGACCCTTTGGTTCACCTGCGAGTGATGGAAATTGCCGCTCAAAACAATTTCCGTTTTGATGCGGTACAAATGCCGCTGAACGTGATGGACGCTCATTTTAGAAGTTTTGAGCAACAAGTTCTGCCAGTGCTGGTGAAGAACCAAATAGGTGTATTGGGGATGAAATCTATGGGCGACCCCTACGTGCTTAGAAGTAATACAGTAAGCCCGATCGAATGTCTCCACTATGCGATGAATCTGCCTACTTCAGTCGTGATTACTGGCATTGATAGTATGCAACTCCTCGATCAAGCGTTTGAGGCCGCTCGCACGTTTAAGCCGATGGATCAAGCACAAGTGGCAGCAATGCTGAATCGCACTCGCGAGGCGGCGGCAAAAGGGCAATACGAACTGTATAAAACTACCAACCAATTTGATAGTACCGCCATGAACCCATCGTGGCTAGGATAAGCAGTTTTGTATTATTCATAAGCAAATCTAGGATGAGGCAGAAATTATTTCTTTAGATAACCCACAAAGGCTAGAGGAGAGGTTGTCTCCGGCTCTTTTGGATTGTTTCTAGGGAGCTAGGTTGAGCAGGCTGGGTGAGCCTATTTAACGCCTGAATGAGTGGATTTTTTTCAAAACACGATAATTTCACCACAATGTAATGGAAATTGGTAAGGAAACTAAAAAGCCTGCAGTTGTTTTCATTGATAATGTCCCAGCTCACCAAGTGACTTCGATTGAAACATTGATTCAATCGGTGGGCGCTAGTGTTCTTTACCAATCACCTTATTCACCCAATTTTAATTTTATTGAATATTGGTGGTAACAACTCAAAGCTTTTTTACGTAGGTTTTCAACTTAATCAAGGTTATTTTAACGGACAGAATATCATTAATTATGAGCTAATATCCTGCCGGATATAGCAATACTAATTGTTGTGGGAATTAGATTTTTTTATGAACCGCAGAGGGCGCAGAGAATGCAGAGGGAGAGAGAAGACGGAAAGTTTTTAGTTTTAAGTTAAATAGTTCAAACTTTACCCCAGCGCGGTATTACGAGGAACAAAGCAATTTCAAAACTCAAAACTATTCGTCAATTTCCCCTTACCACTTTCCTGACATCGCGCCCTTGAGTCTCAATTCTTCTCGACTGACTAGAGCTTCGTAGTAATCGGGTTTGATTTCGAGGGCGACTCCGTAAGAGCTAATGGCATCTTGAGTTCGCTGCAATTTCTGCAAAACGTCGCCCCGCTGCGCCCAAGCTTCCCAGTTGTCTGGCTTGAGTTGAATCACTTGGTCAAAAGCGACGAGTGCTTGGGAATAATTCTGCATTTCCCCTAGGATCAAACCTCGGTGTACCCAGCCTTGATAGTTATCCGGCCAGACAGTAATTGCTCGATCGTATGATGCTAGAGCTTGTTCGTACTGCTGCAATTTGGACAAAGCGTTGCCGCGTTTCAACCAAGCTTCAAAATTGTCTGGCACGATTTTTAGTACGCGGTTGTAAGCTGCGACGGCTTCTTCGTAACGCTGCAATTTTTCCAGCGCTGCGCCTTGCTGCAACCCTACTTTTGATGTAATTTCTGCTTCTGAAGTCAGAGAGATTACTTTATCAAAACAGGCGATCGCTTCTTCGTATTGCTGTAATTTTTCCAGAGCTTCGCCTCGCAAGTTCCAAGCTTCTAGAAAATTACCTTCAATTTGTAGGGCATTACTGTAAGCGATAATTGCCTCTTTGTAGCGCTCCAATCCGGCCAGGGCGATGCCTCTACCCAGCCAAGCTTCGGGAAAATTCGGATTAATTTGAATGGCTTGGTCAAAAGCAGCGATCGCCCCTTCAAAATCTCTCGATTCTGACAGTGTTTGACCGCGCCCGATCCATGCTTCGGGATAAAAAGAATTAATTTGAATTGCCCGATCGAAACAAGCAATTGCCGCGTCTGCCCACTGGTGTTTGAGGGCCATTCCTTTATAAAACCAAGCTTCGCAGTCGTTCGGTTGCATTTGCAGTACGCGATCGTAAGCTGTCACCGCTTCTGCATATTTGTGCAATTTTGCTGAAGCAATGCCCCGATTGAACCAAGCCAGACTATTTTGTGGTTGCAGTTGAATGGCGCGATCGTAAGAAGTTACAGCTTCAGCGTAGCGTTCGGCTTTCATCAAAGCCAAACCTCGGTTCAGCCAAGCTTCCCAATTAGTCGGGACGAGTTTCAGCGCGCGCTCGAAAGCGGCCACGGCTTCCGGATAGCGCTCCGCTTGAACCAACACGTTGCCTTGCCGATACCACATGGCGGGCAAATTCGGATGAAGTTGGGTTGCTTTTTTGTAACAGGTTGCGGCTGCATCCCACTGCTGCAATTCCTCTAAAACTCTGCCGCGCTGATACCAAGCTTCGTGCTTTTCTGAATTGATTTGAATTGCGGTGTCGAAAGCCGCGATCGCTTCTGAGTGATTTTGCAAACTTAACAGCCCTGTGCCGCGCAGCATCCAAGCCCAGTATTCTTCGGGATTAATTGCTGTAGCTCGATCGGCGCAGGCTACGGTTTCTGCGTAGGAGTGCAGTTGCTTGTAAGCTTTGCCCAGATTCAGCCACGCTCTGGCCCAGTCCGGCTTAATTTGAACCGCTTTTCCGTAGCACAGGACTGCCGCTTCGTACCTTCCCGATGCGTACAATCTATTGCCCCGATCGTAATCTGGAAATGCTGCAAAAATTCTTAAAATCGGCGGCAGCAGTGCTGGTTGGGGGTTTGAGGAGTTTTCTGTAGCCGAAGTCGAGAGGTCTGGCATACGCCTTTCACATAAAAAATTTAGTGGGATAACAAGCTTGCGGTCTTATATATTAACTTATGCTTTTCTTAATCTCGCTGCTGTTTGGAAACAAATTTAGCATATCAGGCTTGGTGCGACACATCATTTTTACTTAATTCCAGTAGGTATAAAATTATGCACCCTTCCCACTTTCGGTACACCGCTGTAACATACGGTCAGGACACAAGCACATAATGTCCTAATTCAGGTTTCAAACCAAATTTAAGATGCTAGAGTTGCACGCGCTTTTAGATTTCACGGACTGTCATTGGGAGTCGATCGACTCACAGCCGAATTATTGGTACGAAGGCCGTTGTCCTCAAAGTGGCGAGCTGCTGAGACTGCCGCGCACTCGAATGTCCGAGGAGCTCGCGCGGGGTTTGATGCAGTACCTGGCGGCTGACGATTCCTACGATCGCGAGGGCAAGATGTACGGCATATTACTGGTGGAGATGCCTTCGGGGGAACAGGGGATACTCAAAGCATTTTCCGGGCTGCTGAACGGTTGCAGCATTGTTGAGGGGTGGGTGCCACCGATTCCGGGACGAGATCGAGTTGCTTTTGAGGAAGCCCGCACCTTAACTCAATTAGAGGCGATGAAACAGGAACTTATTGCACTCAATCAACTCCCGCAGCGACAAGAGTATGAAGCCTTATTTCGGGAGTTTGAAGTGCAAATGCAAGTTTTGAGCGATCGACACCGCAATTGCAAGCAGCAGCGAGACGAAAAACGCCAGTTACTGTGTCAAACTCTCGCAAAAGAAACACTAGAAATTGCCCTGGAACAACTGAATCAAGAAAGCCGTTTGGAGAAAATTGAACGCAGGCAATTAAAACGGCAGCGGGATGAAACATTGCAGCCGCTAAAACAATTAATAGAAGCTGCGGATCGGCGGATGCGGGCGCTGAAACAGCAGCGAAAAGAACTTTCCCGCGAACTTCAAACGCAGATGCACGCGGCTTACACTCTGGTGAATTTTTTGGGAAAATCTATCTCGCTATCCTCATTGATGCCAACCAATTCTATTCCGACTGGCACCGGCGACTGTTGCGCGCCAAAATTGCTCCACTGTGCGGCAGTACACAATCTGAAACCGCTGGCAATGGCTGAGTTTTGGTGGGGGCCGCCATCGGGCGATAAGATACAGGGAGAATTTTATGGTGCTTGTGGCGATCGGTGTCAGCCGTTAATGGGTTTTTTGCTGTCAGGATTGGCTCAAAATCCGATTGTTTCTAATAGGGATGAGGGTTTTACGGGCGGCCTAGAAGCCCACCGCACAAGGAATAATTTTTCTTGTGGAACGGGCATCTTGCCCGTTACGGAAATGCTACCGATTATTTATGAAGACAAATGGTTAATCGCGGTCAATAAACCCTCTGGCTTGCTGTCAGTTCCAGGTCGTTATCTGGAGAATCAAGATAGTGTTTTCAGTCGTTTGCGTAACTTGTTACCGGATAGTTTTAATTGGGCAGTCGTGCATCGTTTAGATTGGGAAACATCGGGGATTTTGCTATTTGCGCGTGACAAAGAAACTAGCAGTCAACTCAGGCAGCAATTTGAAACAAAGCAGGTTCAAAAAGTTTATGAAGCGGTGCTTTCTGGTACTGTAAAAATTGAGGCGGGGACGATCGAACTCCCACTTTGGGGCGATCCAGAAAATCGCCCTTACCAGCAAGTCAATTGGGAGTGCGGAAAACCCAGTGTTACTCGCTTTCAGGTAATGGGGAAGGAGGGAAATTGCGATCGCGTCGAGTTTTTGCCGCTGACGGGACGCACGCATCAATTGAGGGTTCATGCAGCGGATGTTCGAGGGTTAGGGATTCCGATTTTGGGCGATCGACTTTACGGATGTCGGGCTGCTGGGAAGCAGCTACACTTGCACGCGCGGGAACTTTCCTTTGAGCATCCGCAGTTGAGAAAAAGTTTATACCTACAAGCAGAAACACCCTTTTGAGCTAAGGGCGGCAACGAAGGATAGTCGAGCAGTAGGAATTACAGATTGAGGCAGCAAATATTTATTGTTGAGTAATCAAAGCAACAAATGGGGTAACTTCAGCTTAAGTTGTCACCCATGAGTATATCCGGGGAACAAGCTACTTCTTACTGATTACTTCTTACTTCTTTTATATCGCATTACTCGGAAATCTCTGCTTCAAAACAGGCATTACCGGACAAGGTTTTTGCTCCTGCAAGTTCTCCGGTTTGTTCCAAGTAAAAGGCCCTTTTTTCTCCGCCGCCATCCACAGCAAGCTTTTTGCTCGCGTCATCGCCACATATAGCAGTCGAAACTCTTCTGCTGTTTTCAAGTAACCTGCTTGTTCCCAGGCTTCGCCTAGATTTGGTAAAGGATATTTTTCGTGCAAACTTGCTCTAATTTGTGCCCTCGCTACCTCTGCTAAAGTGAAATCTCCTAAAAATCGGGCTTGCGGCAAAACTCGCAAATTTCCGGGGATGGTTTGTTCGTGCAGAAACGGCAAAAATACGCAATCCCAATCTAATCCTTTAGCTTTGTGCATGGTAATAATGGTTAGTTGACCTTTGCTGGTATAACGTTCTTCTATTTTGTCGTCTGCATCCACAGGTTCAAATCTTTCGGAACTGACAATTTCGCTCAGTACGCCCAAAATATTACGCATTGAATTGTTGCCGGCTGTTTGGATTGCTACCCGTTCTGCTAATTTGTCGGCGGTGGCTAATTCGGTTTGGTCGTATTGCAGCGCTAAGGCTAAGAATGAAATGATTTGGTAGGGTGGCAGTTCTAAACTAGCTTGCAGCAAACCGCAGCAAAAATAGCGACATTTGCGGACGGGGTCTGACTGCTGCGGGTCTAGCGGCCCTGGGTAAAGGAATTGCTCGGGGCTAGTCGCAAAAGCATTGTAGTCTTGTTTGGGAATCAGTTGCCGATCGCTCAAAATTTTTAAGGCTGCTTTCAGGTAGTCTGGAGAGTGCGGGCGATCGAGAAATTGCAGCAGTGTTAAAATTTCCCAAGGTACTTGAGAATGTCGGTCGCGTTCTCCCACATCCTCAATTTTAATCCCGTATTTCCGCAAATCAAAGCTTAATCCGTGTTTTTGAGGATTTTCCAGCACTTCTTTGATAAACTTGCCTTGTTTGTTTTCTCGCACCAAAATAGCCATCGATTTCAGATTTTCTAACGGCAATTTGGCACTATTTTCCCCATCGCTTGCTTCCCCGCCTGAATCGATATCTTTGCCATCCCTGCCCAATTCAAAATCGGTGGGTAAAAATTCCTCAACTAACTCAATTACTCGCTTGCCAATTAACTCAATTGTATGGTAAATATCGCGGGGAGTATGCAATTCTAAGCCGCGACCAATGGGAGCCGGATTTGCATTCTGCTGCGGGTCATGGCTGGGTACTGGCTTAATAGTTTGGTCGCGAAAAGGCTGTTCAGTTCCCGCTAATTTCGAGCTATTTACCCATTGCAACATAAAGTTAGCCGCATCGATAATTACCTGGGTGCTGCGACCTGCACCGTCCATTGTCGCTAACTTATTCTCTACTTCGCACCGATCGCAAAATTGGTTAAAATAAATCGGGTCTGCGGGAGTGAAAGTAGAATTAATCGCTTGATTTGGGTCGCCAACTCTGATAAAATTGGGAGGTAAAGTAGGATGATCGGGATCGATCGCCAATGTTTCCAAAAGCCGAGTCTGCAAAGGTGTCGAATCCTGCGCTTCGTCCTCGAAAACGGCAAATACTTGCTTTTGCTCGATCGCCCTCGCCCTCGGATTTTCCAACACCCGCAAAGCGGCTAAAATCATCTCGTCGTAATCGATGAATTCCCGACTCCTCAACAAAGCCTGATATTTTTGATATAAACCCCCAGCTACAGCTAAAATCTCATAACCGTCCCCAGTATCAAGAGCGTTCATTTCTAACAACTGTTCGGGAAATAAACCCGAAGATTTCGCCTCGTGAATCACCGTTTTCGCTACCTGCGGCAAAATTTCTGTCCGCAAAACCGATTGTCGCCGCAGCCTCTCCGTTTCCTCTCCGTCGAATTGCTGTCCTTCCAACAAAACTTGATATCGGCGGGGATTTTCGGCAATCCAAAGTTCTACACAGGTACGAATTAATCGGTGACTTTGAGTGGGAGTAACTAAGGTGGAATTTTCTAAATTTAAACCCGACAAATCAGGATGGCGCATCGCAATATTCAAAGCTAAACCGTGCAAAGTGTGCACGGCAAAACCACCTTGAGATAAAGACAATTCTGCCAATCTTTCCCGAATTTTAGCTTTAATATTAGCAGCAGCCGATCGCGTAAATGTCACGACAATTAACTGGCGGGGGATGTGAAGCCCGTTGCGGGCGATCGCAATTGCCGACGCAGCAGCCATTCCGGTAGACTTCCCGGCCCCTGGAACCGCCGAAACAGCAAGGGGGCCGCCTTGCCAATCCGCCATGTCCTGCTGGCCCGCACGCAAGCTTTCGCGAATTTTAAGGCAAGCTTGCTCTCGCAAAACTGCCGCAACCCCTGATCCTGAAAGCGCTGAGGCTACATCCGGGCGATCGATATCCGTTGTCCGCATAAAATCAGTATCAAATTCATCTGTCATTCGATTTTAGATTTTAGATTTTAGATTTTAGATTAGAAAAATATTTGTCGCGTTCAGCCTTTTTAAACGGTATCAGACACCGAGTTGCTTTAGTTGCGATCGCGTATGCCCAGAACCCAAACCGTCAATCGATTTTAGATTTTAGATTAAAGAATTGAATAAAGCGACCTCGCTGAGAAATCCGGGGGCTGGCGATGGGGAGCGAGGAGCTTTTTTCTAGCTCCACGGATAAATCCGGGAACTTGTGACCCAATTGTTTTCGGTCATCACACCGATATTTATTGGCTTTCATCTGCGTTCATCTGCGTTTATATGCGGTTAAAAATCCCAAAGTATTCAACCTCTACCGTTTCCATTTCGGTATCGGCTAAACTAACGCTATCTATTCGAGCTTAAATTGAAACCAGCATAAAATTCAATACCCAAGCCTTTTTTATAGGAGTCACCCCAATGAAAACTCACCTCAAAATCAATTCCCCCCCGCACAAGCCAAACCCAGCCAACAGCAGCACCACTCGTTTTGCTGTGGCAGTATTCTTAACTTTATCTTCAGCCATTGCTTTGCCTAGCTGCGGTGGAGCTCAAACGTCCAGCAGCGCTCCAGGCGGCGCAGCTTCACCCAGCAGCCGTGAAAACCAAGTTGCCGCATCGGCTCCACAATCGGCACCAGCACCCGAGCCAGCAGCCCAAAGGTCAAAAACTCCTGGTGCATCAAAAAAAGCACCAGAAACTCCAGCAACTCGTCCCCAACTGATTAAAAAAGCCGAACTCAGTGTAGTGGTTAAATCTATTGACGCCAGCACTAAATCTGTTACTAATATTGTCGAAAAACAGCAAGGCGATATCTTGGGTTTCCAAAATCAAAAGCCGCCGGATTCCAGTGTCCGCCAAACCGCGTCTGTGGAGATTCGCGTGCCTCAAGAACGTTTAGACACGACTTTAGACGCTTTAGCAAAACTCGGAACTGTAGAGAACCGTTCTCTGACGGCTGAGGATGTTACCAATCAATTAGTTGACAATGAGGCTAGGCTGCGGAACCTCCGCAAATCGGAAGAAATGGTGTTAAAAATTATGGAGCGATCGGGCTCTGTCGGCGACGTGCTCAAAGCTGCTCAAGAGTTGAGCAATATTCGGGAGTCAATCGAACGCATTGACGCTCAGTTAAAAAGTTTGCGAAATCAAGTAGCTTATTCGACTATTAGCTTAACTCTAGAAGCAGCAGTATCGGCTCAACAAACTCAGGAACCTTCTCTAGGTTTGCGGGCGCAGGAAACTTGGGGGAAAGCGACTCATTCTGTGGGTGAATTGACGCTCGGTTTGTTTGGTTTGGGTATTTGGCTATTGGCTTACAGTCCTTATTTGCTGTTAATCGGGGCTGCGGTTTACGGCTTTAATCGATTTAAGAAACAGCATTCTGTTCCGACAATTCAAGAACCGAAACCGCCTCAGTAGTCAGTAGTCAGTTGTCAGTTGTCAGTTGTTAGTTGTTATTAGCTTTCCAGTCAACAGTCAACAGTCACCTGACAAGTGACTAATCATCAACTTGCCATCCATCTTTGGTATAGTCTTCATCCACAATCTTTTTGGGCCTCATCACCAGCACAACTCGCCCCAATATCGGAAAATCAGGGGATTGTTCAAACCAGTGCAATTCTAAATTGCCCGCGTTATCGGCGAGGAAATAACTCTCAGCATCCCACTGTCTTTGGGCTCGATCGGCAATAATCAAAACTTCTTCAACTTTGCCTTGCAGCGGTACCGGCAATTTATCGCTCATTCCCAAAACCGCCACCGGATCTTCAGCGTTCAAAATTACCTGCCATCCGGGAATCGCCACCCAAGCTCCGGCTCCGGCTCCAGAAAATTTTACCATTCGGAATGGCTCGATTTCCTCCGGTAAAGGCACTGCCAGCAAATCTCTCGTAGAAAGCGGCAATTTGCCCACAACCGGGACAACGCGAGGCAATTGTTCCTCGGTATCGAGTCGGTAGACGGGCAAGCGGGGCGCTTCCCGTCTCGCAACTACGGTAAAATCAACGAGCAACTGCTCGATTTGCGCCCTAGCGGTTTGGCTGCTAGCTAATTTTAAACCGCGAGCAATTAAGCGCGATCGCTCTTGCAAATCGCTTTTCTGTCTAGCCAATTGCCAGCATTGGTAAGCCATAGCATCGCCGGGAGTGTCTGTGAACCCTTGGGGGAGACTCCCGAAGTGCGAAAACTCCTTGATCGCTTTAGCAACTTGGCGAGCATCGTCAACATCCAAATTGTGGGTTAGCATCAAAGCAGCCGCCCCGGCACGCTCTACTTGAGAGAGAATCCGAAACTCGTATAAGATATCGCTACCTTTGCCCAAAAAGTGCGATCGAACTTCCTCTGAAGCCCCAGCATTTACCATGCTGGTGTAGACTTGGGCTGCGACGCTCACTTGATTTTGCTGAATTGGCTCAAAACCAGTTTCTTCAAAAATCCTTTGAGAGTTGTACCCAGCTTTTAGCAGTGCAGTGCAGGCCTGTCCCCACTCTACCCAAGTGCCTTCTTTGCGGCGGAGCGATCGAATTAACTTTTCGGCATCCACAGCATTGGTGGAGGGTGCAGATGCAGGAGGGGAGGAATCTTGCGGTGTATCAGTCATAATTGAATCAAAAACTAGCGCTAAGTTATGTGTGATTGGATACCGGCAAGGCTCGTGTCGCGGCAGAGCGATAGATTAATAGTAAGTGAGTTATGAGACTATTGTTACAGAATAGTTGCTCGCCTAAATTTACGAAGGGGAGTTTATCGTATTGTTATGGATAATGCCATTTCAGAGCTAGATCAAATTAAACGCCAGCTCATGACCCTACACAGACCGAAAAAGCCCAAAATGCTGGTAGTAGACGACGAACCAGACAATCTGGATTTACTCTACCGCACTTTCCGACGAGATTTTAACGTCCTCAAAGCTGAGAGCGGAATTCGCGCCTTGGAAGTCCTCGGCATCGAAGGCGAGGTCGCCGTGATTATTTCCGACCAGCGGATGCCCGAAATGAAAGGGACGGAGTTTTTGAGCAAAACCGTGCCCCAGTTTCCGAATACGGTCAGAATTATCTTGACTGGTTTTACGGACATTGAAGACTTGGTGGATGCGATTAACTCAGGACAGGTTTACAAGTATATCACTAAGCCTTGGGACCCGAACGAACTGAAAATGGTGGTGCAAAAGGCGGCCGAGACTTATGAAATTCTCAAGCAGCGGACTGAGGAATTGGATCGCGCCCAAAATCAAATACAACTGTTAGCAACAATCATGCAAACGGCTGTGGATTATCCGAGTTTGGAAGCAAGTTTAGATCCAATTGCTACTGCTATAAGTGATAATTTTTTGGCGGACTCTTGCATTTTGCAACTGGTGGAAGGAAATGTTTTAATACCAGTCCAAGGCAGTCACACCACTGGTTCAACTGTGGAAAATTGGCTGGCAGATGATCCTCTGGTTCGAGAAGCAATTACCTCTCAAACTATTCAGGGTGCTGTGAATATTGGGCTCGACGCAACGCTAGCGAGTCTGCCGCACTATCAGAAATCCGGCATTCAAGCTCACCTGAGTATCCCGGTGATTCACAAAGGTCGATCGATCGCCCTGATTTCCATGCAGTGGAAGCAACCTTGTTCCCTGCGCCCCGACGAACTCACAACAGTTCACCTCGCCGCTCAAGAAGTTGCTTTGGTATTGACGAGTTTTCAGGGTCATTAGTCATCAGTCATGAGTCATCAGTCATTAGTCCTTAGTCGGCTCTAAGTCTTGAGTTTAAAATGATAGCAAACCAATGAGTCTCGACAAAAGCTCACCGCTCGCTAACAAATAAAAAAGCATTAATGACTGGCGACAGCATGACATGAATGCACGGATTAATTATTTTTCCCGACTGACCAATTACAAATTATCAATCACCAATGACAAATGACCAATGACTAATAACGCCGAAGAAATTAAAACTATATTTAATCGAATTGCACCAGTTTACAATCAATTGAACGACTGGTTGAGCTTTGGGCAACACCGGATTTGGAAGCAAATGGCGGTGAAATGGAGCAGTGCGGGCCCCGGAAATACTTGTTTAGACTTGTGCTGCGGTAGCGGGGATCTAGCTTTGTTGCTGGCTAAACAAGCAGGGCCGACCGGTTGCGTATTTGGAGTAGATTTTTCCGCCGAACAATTGGCCGTGGCGGCCAGGCGGGATCGACCTTTTCTCACCCCTATAAGTCCCATTTCCTGGGTAGAAGCTGACGCCCTAGACTTGCCTTTTGCTGATAATTACTTCGACTGCGCCACAATGGGTTATGGCCTGCGTAACGTGACTGACATCCCCCGCAGTCTTCAGGAATTGCACCGCGTGCTCAAACCCGGTGCCAAAGCAGCTATTCTCGACCTCCACCGCCCCAGCAATTCCCTAATGCGGAGCTTTCAGCAGTTTTATCTAGACAGTCTCGTAGTGCCCATTGCTCAGCAATTTGGCATGACTCAAGAATATGCTTACATTAATCCTAGTTTAGAAAAATTCCCGATCGGGCAGCAGCAAGTCACGATCGCCAACAAAGCCGGATTTGCCGCCGCCACCCACTACCCGATTGCCGGAGCTATGATGGGAGTATTGGTACTCGGCAAAGCAATTTAAAATTAAAAATGCTTGCAGTCTATATCAGCTATCTAACTATAGGGTGCACCGATCCCTGTGCACCTTACCCTATTTTTAATCATTTATGAATCCCTCTGACATTTGGCTGTTGTTGGCCCCACCTGTAGTGGGAGGAATTATTGGCTATTTCACTAACGATATAGCTATCAAAATGCTGTTCCGCCCCTATCGAGCTATTTACATCAAAGGGCGGAAGTTGCCTTTCACTCCAGGTTTGATCCCCCGCAACCAAGAGCGTTTAGCAAAGCGAATTTCCGACACAATTATGGGTTCGCTGCTGACGCCGCAAGAACTGCAAAACTTAGCTCGCCGCCTCCTGCAAACCGAGCGGATGCAGTCGGTGATTCTTTGGTTGTTGCAGTTGGCGCTGGATCAGGTAAAAGCAGACGCAGAGCAAAAAACGGCTAAAATTCTCGCTAACATTCTGCGAGATTTGTTGGGGGAATCTGTGCCGCGAATTCTCAAAGTTCTGGCACGCCGGGAAGATTTTTTAGAAGCTCAACTCAATCAAATTTTTGACCAAGTTTTGCTGGAGATTCAGCTTACGGAATCTCAGGCGGCTCAGCTTGCTGATTGGTTGTTGCAGGTAGTAATACCCCCGGAAGTGCTGCGGCAGGCTTTAATTGACTTTTTGACGGATCGCAATATTTCGATCATCGATGAAGGGTTTCGAGAAAAAACCAGCGGCACTTATTGGGTAGTAGCAAATTTGTTTGGTTTGCGGAACACTTTAACTCGGCTGCGGACTTTTTGTCTGGATGACAGAGAAGCCACAAATCAGCGCTTAGCAGAGTTAACTATTTCTTTGGGAATTCGCGGGCGAATTCAGGAATGGCTGCAAAATTTGTCGATGCAAAATTTACCGGTTTCGACTGTGAGACAGTTGCGAAAAACTATGCGCGACAGCGTTCGCAGCTACGTTCAACAGCGGGGTACAGACGTACTTGAGGGGTTGAGCAAATCTATTGACTGGGAAAATATTTCGCGGTTGCTTCTCAATCGCTTGCAAACTTCAGCGGTGATGAGCGCTTCCCTCGGAATTGTCAGCCAAGAACTGGCTTTGGTTTTAGAGCGCTATTTAGAGCGGGATTTAGAAAATATTGTAGCTCAGGCTATCCCGATTTTGAATATTGACCAGGTGATTGTCGATCGAGTCAAAGGTACTTCTCCTGAAGAGTTGGAGTTAGCGATTCAGGGAATTGTCAAAAGCGAGTTGCAGGGAATTGTAAATTTAGGAGGCATTTTGGGCGTTTTTGTCGGCTGTTTGCAGACAGTTGTGCTTTGGATTCAGCGGTGATTTATTTCGGCAGTTGTGAGATATTTGTTGTAGTCTAATATTCACTCGACTTGCGCCCAAAGTACCAAAAACCAGGTTTTTCGACCGTATTGGCCACCTCAGCCAGAGGGTTTTTGGTATAAATCGGGTTTTTGTGGTCCAATCCTAATTTACTTATTTTCTAAATCTATGCCAGCCCCCAATTCAGACGATCGCACAAACATCCCAAAAAACCCGCGCAACCTCAGCCGCCAACAATACGAGCGTTTAACCGCAGAGATGGCCACTCCCTACCGGCCTCTGCGACAGTTCGTTTACGTAGCTTGTGGCGCTTCTGGCTTTATCGGCGGCTTGGTTTTCCTTGCTAAAATTGCCTCGGGCCGCGAAATTGGCTCTGCTTTGCCCAATTTTGCCCTCCAAGTCGGAGTTGTGGCCCTGATGGTTTTCCTGTTTCGCTGGGAGCAGCGCGCCGAGGGCCGAGTCCCGAAGTCGAAGTAACAAAAATTTACAAATCGAGACAAAAATCTATCTGAGGCAAGGAAAAGTTATAAATATAAAGAAATTATTATGAAATCCTGGTTTGCCAGCGATCCCTGTAATCATAATAATGTGGCTTTAATTGGGGTCAGCAAATTTAAAGGCCCTAATCATAAACCGCTTGTCATTCGTTCAATTGGGGTCAGCTTTCATAAAGACCCTAAATATATAAAATAAATTTAAGCCCAGCGCCAGCCTTCACTGATAGAAGAGCTGGCGTTCGACATTGTGGAAGGCTCGGGAGATTGGGAGATAGAATCAGTAGGGTGCCGACGGTGTACACAGAAGCCCGTACCAGCGCCCTGAACCGAGTTTTGTGCCTAGCATCCGATATAGGTAATACCAGTTCCCAAAAATAATGCAACTGTAGACCCGTGATCCAAACCCGGATAATCATCAGTCATGTGCAAATCTAAAATCTCTCTAAAATCTAAAATGGTATAAGTGCTGGGGCGATCGAATAATTTGGCATTTCCCGAAGAGCTTAGTCTGTGCAGTAACTAATGAGATGTGTCAAAGTCGAAGTAGAAAAAGATATTGGGATGTTTTACTATGGGTCGATCATTTTTCAAAGGGCGGTGGACATTATTTTTGGCAGCAGGCGCGGGAATGGTATTTTACAGCAATGCTGCGGCGGCTGCCGAAAAGGTAGTGCTCAAATACAGTGCGATCCGAATGACTTTACCCGTCAGCGAATTAGAAATTTTTGCAGAAACTGGGCAAATGTCGCCCGCGTTAGAAATGCTGCTGGGAAAAGCAAAAAAAGACCCGGAAACGGTTCGCAACAGTCTGACAAGACCTGTAAAAGTCAGTCAAAGCTTTTTGGATCGGACGCTTAACAGCAAGGTGGGGGAAATAATTCTCGATGAAGTGGGTCAGGTAATTCGCACTCCTTCTGGGAATGCAAATCGAGAAGCTTTGCGCGAGGCCTTGGTGCTGTCTGCAACTAATGATAACGAGATTACGCTGCTGGAAGCGATGAAGAATTATCCGAATCCAGAAGTTTATGTTGAGGGCGATCGTTTAGTTGAAGCTTACGGTCAACTGCTAGCTTTGTCAGAACAATTGGGCGGCGTTTCTGAACGGCTGCAAGACATTTTGAACAAGATTCGTCTGCCTAGATTGTAGTGGATTTGGTCAAGGACGATTGATTGCTTCGAGCGATCGCAGAATGTTGCTGAACCTGCATCTACAGGGGAGTTACATTTTTTTTGTGCAAAATTTGCCTAATTTTGGCAGGAGTTTAAAAAAAAATCTAACTCCCGGCAAGCTCCAAACCAGACGGAAATCAGTCATTTCTAATTCCTAATTCCTAATTCCTAATTCTGAAATCTAAAATCATATAACTTCGCTGTCAAATCTATCTCGGGATAGATGTTCTACAGCTTACAAAAAGTTTATATAACACTGTTTTTTTTTAGGAAAGTATTTAAAGCAAAAAATGCGGGTAAGAGCTTGTGTATCGCCCATAAACTGAAATACGCTCAGGTGGACATTGCAGATTCTCTATCTTAAGATAGAGAAATTCTATCAGAGTCAGGCGCTTGCGGAAAAACGGCTGGTCATTAGTAAGCTTGTTATACAAAAGATGCCATTACACAAGGTATTAGCAAAAGATATGAATAAAAAACGCTGATACTGCATTCATTAATCCTGGCACTTGATCAACTTTACTTACTGAGTAAGAGTAGCAAAATGAACAACAATCCTATTCGTTCAAAAGACCGTTTTTTGGTTTTCGGCGCTCCGGCGATCGAAGATGCTGAAATTCAAGAAGTGGTGTCAACGCTGAAAACAGGTTGGTTGGGTACTGGCCCGAAAGTGATGAGTTTTCAAGACGAATTCAATGCTTACAAAGGTTCCCAGTACGCGATTGCAGTCAATTCTTGTACGGCGGCACTGCACTTGAGTCTCCTGGCTGCTTCGTTAGAACCAGGGGATGAAGTCATTACTACTCCGATGACTTTTGCCGCTACAGTTAATGCGATTATTCACGCAGGCGCAACACCGGTACTGGCGGATGTAGATCCGGTGACAATGAATATTGACCCGGATCAAGTCAAAGCTAAAGTAACTCCAAAAACTAAAGCAATTTTGCCGGTTCATTTTGCCGGTCGTCCCTGCGATATGGACGCGCTTTGCGAGATTGTTAGCCGTCACAACTTGAAGTTAATTGAAGACTGCGCTCACGCGCTCGAAACAGAGTACAAGGGGCGGAAAGCAGGCACATTTGGCGACTTCGGATGTTTCAGCTTTTATGTTACCAAAAATATCACGACGGGTGAAGGAGGAATGATTCTGATCGCCAGTCAAGAAGATACCGACAGGCTCAACATTTTAGCGCTACACGGTATGACCAAAGATGCTTGGAAGCGATTTGGAGACTCGGGTTATCAGCACTACGAAGTGGTGGGAGTCGGTTTTAAATACAATATGATGGATCTGCAAGCTGCGATCGGCATTCATCAGATGAAACGAATTACTCCTTATTGGCAGCGACGGGAGCAGATTTGGCAGCGCTACAACGAAGCATTTGCGGATCTGCCGATTACTTTGCCCGCCCACCCCGAACCGGATACAATTCATGCTCATCACCTGTACACCATTCTGGTAGATGAAGCCAAAGCAGGAATCAGCCGCGACGAGTTTCTCAGCGCTATCAATGCTGAAAATATCGGTGTCGGCGTACATTACATGAGTATGCCGGAACATCCTATCTATCAAGAAATGTTTGGATGGCAGCCGGAAGACTATCCGAATGCTGCGTACATCGGGCGGCATACAGTTAGCTTGCCGATTTCTGCAAAATTAACAGATGCAGATGTGGAAGATGTAATTGCTGCTGTTAAAAAATGTTTGGCGATCGGCCAAACTAAAATTCCAGTTTTAGCAGCAGCAGGCTAATTTTTTCAAGCAAGCCGCGATTAAAACAACCCCTAACTGCTTCCTTTAGCGAAGCAGTTAGGGGTTGTTTCTCCTAAATCTCAAATAGCCTGTGCAAGGTAATGATGTTAAGCTTAGTGGGGAAACTTCTCAGGCATTTGGGAGTGCAACGGCTCTCCTGAACTTATGGTTATAAGTTTATCTAATCATAAAAGCAAGCTAATACGCGATTCCTAAAATTATTAAAATTAGAAAAACCATACCCTTGCCGCATTATCAACTTAATCCGATTGTTAATTCCTTCCATGACTCCACTTGGGGTGCGATGAAGAAAGTAGTTGCAAATACCCTCAAAATGATTCTCAATTGTTGATGCAGATTCTCTAAAAAATACTTGTGCCTTATTTAGCCATTCTTTGATTTTGTTCTGCCCTTTTTTGACCGTCAAATTAGTCTCATATATTTCTCTAAATTTTTCTTTCATCTCATATGCAATTCGCAAACATTCGGATTTCCCTAGTGTCAATTCTAATTTATCAATCTGCTCTTGATTCAAATTTACTCGATTACTTAATAATAAATATTTACTTTTCTATCTGTTATTCCGGCTGCTTTACGTAACTTATTTAAGTCTTTATTATAGCATTTCTTACAAAGGTGAGGTACAATAACAGCAGTGAGTAAACCAATTCCAAATATTTGCTGATGTAACTT
>NZ_JAUBPR010000299.1:0-1178 GCF_036700845.1 Microcoleus sp. S13_C5 | reverse complement strand
AAGAATATTTTGTGGAACATGTCTTGGGGGTTCCGATCTCTCAAGGGAGTTTAGCCAAAATGCAGCATTACTTCCAAGAAAGCTTGTAGCCAATCTATCAGCAATGGTTGAGCTACGTACAACAACCGGGTGTGCGATGCGTTGATGAAACCACTTACTGTATTGATGGCATCAAGTATTGGTTGTGGGTGGCAACTAGCGATCGAGTTTGTGCGCTCTTGTTAGCTCCTACCCGCAGTAGTGCCGAACTCAAACAGTTATTGGGAGCAGATTTTTCTGGCATTCTCAGTAGCGATTGTTTTAGTGCTTACAATCGGCAGTCGGCAGCGGCGAAACAGAAGTGTTTCACCCATATAGAACGCGACTTGAAAGCACTAAAATTCAGCCATTTTGAGGGAAATCGTCTGTTCGCTCAAGCTGTGAGTGAGGTTTTAGCCACAGCTAGAACTTGGTATCGTGACTATCATGCTGGGAAATTGAGCCGCTTTCAAATCGCCGACCGGCGTCCGGCGATCGAAGCTCAATTGCTTGCAGTTTTACACAACCCACCAACTACTGGATGGCCTGCCGATGCCCAAAGATTAGCCAACCGAATTCAACGTCATTGGAAAGAATGGTTCACTTTTTTAGACTATCCAGAAGTGAAACCGGACAACAATGATGCTGAGAGAGCTTTACGCCCGGTTGTCGTGCATCGCAAAGTAACTGGAGGAGCACGCAGTGATTGGGGCGCTCAATTAGTAGCTCAGATGTTTAGTTTCAGGACTTACGCATAAACACCATATATAGCGTTTATGAGAATCCTGAACTACAAGCCGCTAAAGGGTGATTGCCCCGCCTGCTAGAATCCAAAACAATCTGGACCCTAACTGACTAAAAATACGATATGCTGTCTTGAAAGCCACTTAAACTAAAGTCATAGTGACCGAAGGATTGCGAAGTTCTTCGGTTAAATAATTACCGAGTAAGTTGTACTTAATTTGATAAACAGTCTGGTGAGTTTTCCGCGCTAAATGCTTCAACCTTACCCAGACTAAAATAGCACAGCTAATATGATTTCTTTGAATGCGAGCTTTTCGACATTGACACTTGTCAATTCCCGTTATACCAATTTAATATGAAGCTGCATAGAATAGGGCTTCAAGAATAAAATTGTAAGATGACAACGAACTAATTTG
>NZ_JAUBPR010000298.1:0-1180 GCF_036700845.1 Microcoleus sp. S13_C5 | reverse complement strand
CAGGGCAAACGCATCTAAATTTCTTTAAAAACGGATTTGGCCAAGAAGTCGTTATCGAAAGCACTGAGCAAGCGTTTCTTTTTGATACTGGTTTTTCTGATATGATTGTTTTTTAGAAGGTTAATGGCGATTTTAGTGATAACACTGAAATTTTCGGCGGCATTACCAGCCTGTTTGGTACTCAGGTCTTCCCTGAAGGTGACATCCAGGCTCCAGTGCAATTTGTTTTCTATACTCCAGTGCTGCCTGATAATCTCATTGAAACGGGCAGGTGTTGTCAACAAACTTGAGATATAAAACCGCTGCTCTGTCTGCTTTACACCCGTTTGCTGGACGGTTCTTTCTGATTGAATGCAAACAATAGATTTCAAACCTTCCCATTGTCCTTTTTTACTGATCCAATCCATATCCTCAATGACCTTACAAGTCCGTTTTTCAATGCGTCCGTGTGATTTTTCGGTTGTTGTATGGCAGTTTGATCCCGGAGTTTGTTCAAAGGCTTCTTTGATATCATCCAGCAAATGCCCCTGATTTTCTTTGACTGCCAGTACATAATCAGCCCCTTGTCCTTTAATCTTAGATGCAATAGCTGTCTGGCAGCCCATTGCATCAATGGTCACGATGGCCCCTTCTAATACCAGCAGTTCCAACAAGGTTGGGATGGCTGTAATCTCATTGCTTTTCTCATCGGTTTTTTCCTGCCCTAAAACCATATTGTTGCTGTTACACCAGGCACTCACCATGTGTACAAACGCTTTTTTGCCCTCAGTCCCCGAATTACACATCCGTTTACCATCAATGCTAACTACCCTGCCATTAGTGATGGCTGCTATGCTTTGAACCCAATCCACAAAGCAACCCTGAAGTTCTTTGGGATCAAGCAGGGAAAAAACCCGGTTGATCGTGTCGTGTGAGGGAATCCCGTTGGGAAAAGCCAAAAACTGGCGTAGAAATGGCTCTTTGCTCTCCCCATACAGTTCAATCTCTTCCCAATCGTCACAACCGCTCAAAACCGCACAAATTGTTAAGCCTATAATGTCCTTTAAAGAATGTAACCGGGTCCTTTCTACCCGCGGATCCACCAAATTATCAAAAAATGATAGCATAAAATCGTTTCTACTAAAACGATCCTGACGCTATCTCATTGTTATTCAATCAAAATTTAGATGCGTTTGCCCTG